>JAKAJW010000048.1 GCA_021813645.1 Pseudomonadota bacterium
CGGCGAGCTCACCGACCCCACCGAGCAGCGCGCCCGCTTCGAGGCGGAGATGGCGGTGAAGGCGGATGTCTACGGCGAGCGCTATCCGCTCGACGAAGAGTTCCTCACCGCTTTGGCCGCGATGCCGCCGGCCAGCGGCATCGCCCTCGGCTTCGACCGCCTGGTCATGCTGGCGGTCGGCGCCCCGCGGGTGGAAGAGGTGATGTGGGTGCCGGCCGGCTAGGCCGGCCGCCGCCGCTCGGGCCGGCTCAGATCGCCGCCTTGCGCATCTCGTCGATGTAGAGCTCGCGCAGCCGCTTGGCCACCGGCCCCGGCACCCCGGCGCCGAGCTTCGTCCCGTCGATCTCCACCACCGGCATCACGAAGGCCGAGGCCGAGGTGATGAACGCCTCGTCGGCGGCCTTCGCCTCGTCGATGGTGAAGGGCCGCTCCTCGATCTCCATCTGCGCCTCGCGGGCGAAGCGCAGCACCGCGGCGCGGGTGATCCCATGCAGGATCTCGTTGCCGAGGTTGCGGGTGATGATCCGCCCGCCCGTCACGATATAGGCGTTGTTCGAGGTGCCTTCGGTGACAAAACCGTCCTCGACCAGCCAGGCGTCGTCGGCGCCGGCCTTCTTCGCCATCATCTTGCCCATCGACGGGTAGAGCAGCTGCACCGTCTTGATGTCGCGCCGGCCCCAGCGGATGTCCTCGATCGAGATCACCTTGATCCCGACCTTGGCGGCGGGGCTTTCGGCCAGGCCCGGCTTCGACTGGGTGAACAGCACCAGCGTCGGCGTCACCGAGGCGTCCGGGAAGGCGAAGTCGCGGTCGCCCGGATTGCCGCGGGTAACCTGCAGATAGATCATGCCGTCCACCACCGCGTTGCGCGCCACCAGCTCCCGGTGGATCGCCAGAAGCTCGTCGTCGCTGCAGGGCGAGGCCATGTCGAGTTCGCCAAGCGAGCGCCGCAGCCGGGTGCAATGGCCGGCGAAGTCGATCAGCTTGCCGCCCAGCACCGAGGTCACCTCATAGACCGCATCGGCCATCAGGAAGCCGCGGTCGAAGATCGAGACGCGGGCCTCCCCTTCGGGCAGGTATTGGCCGTTGACGTAGACGATGCGGCTCATCGAAGTTCCCTTTGCTGTTGCGGCTTCGTTGCTTGGGCCTCAGCCCCAAAGCGCGGCTTGCGGAGGATGCACGCCCGCCTGATCGTAGAAAAGCGGATGGTCGCGGTCTTCCGCCAGAAGCAGCGGGCCGTCAAGATCGGCATAGTCGGCGCCCTGGGCGACCAGCGTGGCCGGCGCCATGGCCAGCGACGAGCCGACCATGCAGCCGACCATCACGCCATAGCCCTGGACGCGGGCGAGGTCGCGCAGCGCCAAGGCCTCGGTCAGTCCGCCGGTCTTGTCGAGCTTGATGTTCACCATGTCGTATTTGCCGGCCAGATCGGCCAGCGTGGCGCGGTCGTGGCAGCTCTCGTCGGCGCAGACCGGGATCGGCCGGGCGATCTCGGCCAGGGCCTCGTCGGCGCCGGCCGGCAGCGGCTGTTCGACCAGCGCCACCCCGAGCCGTTCCAGATGCGGGGCGAGATCGGCATAGATGTCGGTGGTCCAGCCTTCGTTGGCGTCGACGATGATCTTCGACTTCGGCGCCCCGGCGCGGACGGCGGCAAGGCGCGCCATGTCGTCGGCGGTGCCGAGCTTGATCTTCAGCAGCGGCCGGTATGCGTTCTTTTCCGCCTCGGCGCGCATCTTTTCGGGCGCGTCGAGCGACAGCGTATAGGCGGTCACCATCGGCTGCGGCGCCGGCAGGCCCGCTAGGTCCCAGACCCGCTTGCCGGCGCGCTTGGCCTCCCAGTCCCACAAGGCGCAATCGACCGCGTTGCGCGCCGCGCCGGGCGGCAGCGCCTCCTGCAGCTCCAGCCGGCTGATGCCTTCGGGCAGGCTCTCGATCTGCAGCGCGACCGAGTCGAGGCTTTCGCCGTAGCGCGCATAGGGCACGCATTCGCCCCAGCCGGTGACGCCGTCGCGCGCGACGCGCACGGTGAGCACTTTCGCCTCGGTCCGGCTGCCGCGCGAGATGGTGAAGACCTGGGCCAGGCGGAAGACGTCGCGGGTTACGGTGATCATCGGGGGCTCCTTCGGTGGTCCGGGGCGGCGCGGCTGCGGCGGCCGCAGGCCGCGCCGCCCCGAAAGCGGTCTCAGATCGCGGCGAGCGTGTCAACCAGCCGGCCGGCGCCGTGCCGGAACGGGTCGGTGGCGGGCAGGCCAAGCCGGGCCTCGGTGTCCTTGAGGTATTTCTCCGCCTCGGCCTCCGACAGATGCTGGGTATTCACCGAGATGCCGACCGCCTGACAGGCCGGATTGGTGACCCGGGCCAACTCCAGCGCCATGTCGCGCACCGCCTCGATGCTGGGCAGCTTGTAGCCCGGCAGGCCACGCATATGGCTGCGGGTCGGCTCGTGGCAGATCACCAGCGCGTCGGGCTGGCCGCCATGCACCAGCGCCAGGGTGACGCCGGAATAGGAGGGATGGAACAGGCTACCCTGGCCCTCGATCAGGTCCCAATGGTCGGCATCGTTGTCCGGCGTCAGATATTCGATCGAGCCGGCCATGAAATCGGCGATCACCGCGTCGAGCGGCACGCCGTCGCCCGAGATCAGGATGCCGGTCTGGCCGGTCGCGCGGAAGCTCGACTTCAGCCCGCGCTGGCGCATCTCGGCGTCCATCGCCAGCGTGGTGTACATCTTGCCGCAGGAACAGTCGGTGCCGACCGCCAGCAGCCGCTTGCCGCTGCGCTTCACCCCGTTGGCGATCGGGTATTGCACCGAAGGCACCCGAACGTCATGCAGGGTGCGGCCGTGACGGCGGGCGGTCTCCACCAGATCCGCCTCGTCGCGCAAGAGGTTGTGCAGCCCGGCGGCAAGGTCGAAACCCTGCTCCAGCGCGGTGTGCAGCACGTCCTTCCATTTCTGCGAAATCACCCCGCCGCGGTTGGCCACGCCGATCACCAGCGTCTTGGCGCCCTTGGCATGGGCCTCGGCCAGGCTCAGGTCGGGCAGCTTCATGTCGGCGTTGCAGCCCTCCATCCGGTACTGGCCAAGCGCGAATTCCGGCCGCCAGTCGCGGATGCCTTGGGCGACTTTGGCGGCGAGCGGATCGGGGGCATCGCCGAGGAAAAGAAGATAGGGCGTCTGGATCATCTGGGTCTCCACGAAATCTCGGCGGAGAATGCGCGAGGCTTTCGCGAATGTCTTCGAACTCTTCGCGCCAACTGGGCTTCGGTTGCGAAGATGCTTCGCCAATGGGCGGCATTTGGCGAAGAATTGTGCGCCGCTAGCTGCGGCGCGGCGCGGATGCTGCAGCGGCAAAATGGCCCTTGCTGGCGAGTGCGCAATAATCTATCTCGTTAAGCAATCCGAATGAAATTAAGTTGCCGAAAGATTGCCATGTCCTTCCGTGTCCAACCCGCACCTCCCGCCCGCCCGAACCGCTGCCAACTGTTCGGCCCCGGTTCGCGCCCGGCGCTGTTCGCGAAGATGGCGGCCAGCGCTGCCGATGTGGTCAATCTCGATCTGGAGGATTCGGTGGCGCCCGACGACAAGGCCGAGGCGCGCGCCAATATCATCGCCGCCACCCGCGAGATCGACTGGGGCAAGAAATACCTCTCGGTCCGCATCAACGGGCTCGACACGCCCTATTGGTATCGCGACGTGGTGGATCTGCTGGAGCAGGCCGGCGATCGGCTCGACCAGATCATGATCCCCAAAGTCGGCTGCGCCGCCGATGTCTATGCCGTCGATGCTCTGGTGACGGCGGTGGAGCGGGCCCAGGGCCGGCGCAAGCCGATCAGCTTCGAGGTGATCATCGAATCCGCCGCCGGCATCGCCCATGTCGAAGAGATCGCCGCCGCCTCGCCCCGGCTGCAGGCGATGAGCCTGGGCGCCGCCGATTTCGCCGCCTCGATGGGGATGCAGACCACCGGCATCGGCGGCACCCAGGAAAACTACTACATGTTGCACGAAGGCGCACGGCACTGGTCCGACCCCTGGCACTGGGCGCAGGCGGCGATCGTCGCGGCCTGCCGGACCCATGGGCTCTTGCCGGTTGACGGCCCGTTCGGCGATTTCTCCGACGACGAGGGCTTCCGCGCCCAGGCCCGCCGCTCGGCCACGCTCGGCATGGTCGGCAAATGGGCGATCCATCCCAAGCAGGTGGCGCTGGCCAACGAGGTCTTCACCCCGTCCGAGGCAGCGGTGGCCGAGGCGCGAGAAATCCTCGCCGCGATGGCGGCGGCCAAGGCGCGCGGCGAGGGGGCGACCGTCTACAAGGGCCGGCTGGTCGATATCGCCTCGATCAAGCAGGCCGAGGTGATCGTGCGCCAGGCCGAGATGATCGCGGAAGGCTGATGGCGGGCGGCCGCAAAGCGATCTCTGCACCGCCGGTCCACCGCGGCGGCCCGGCTCGCCGCCGCCGCACGAACGGCGCGGCGGCAGGCTCCGGCGTGCCCGGGGGCACCGATTCCGACGGCAACCCGGCGCAGCGCGCCCAGAGCCGGGGCTGAGCCCCGCCTGGCGCATGGCCGGCCTGCGTCCTGGCGGAAATGTGAAGGAATTGTTGACAGGTCGCCTGCGATCCGTGCAACACTTCTTTGAAGCTGCGCGGTTTCGCTGCAGCCGACGAATCCCTGCCCGGGTCGGAGAGGAGGCCGCCCGGACGCGGGAGGAGGGCGCGCCCCGGGCTTGCCCGGGGCGTCGCTATGCCAGCCCCTTCAAACGCCTGCCTTTACGGCCCGAGTTGCAATCGCCGCCCGCTGCGGCGATATAGGGGGACCCGAGCCGGAGCTTTCCATGAACTACCTCGAATTCGAAAAACCGCTCGCCGAGATCGAGGGCAAGGCGGAAGAGTTGCGTGCGCTGGCCCGCGCCAACAAGGAAATGGATGTCGAGAAAGAGGCCGCGGCGCTGGACCGCAAGGCCGAGGGGCTTCTGAAGGAGCTCTACAAGGGCCTCACGCCTTGGCAGAAATGCCAGGTGGCGCGACATCCCGACCGTCCGCATTGCCGCGACTATATCGAGCAGCTCTTCACCGACTACATGCCGCTCGCCGGCGACCGCAACTTCGCCGACGACCACGCGGTGATGGGCGGTCTCGCCCGCTTCAACGACGCCCCCGTGGTGGTGATCGGCCATGAGAAGGGCAACGACACCAAGAGCCGTATCGAGCACAACTTCGGCATGGCCCGGCCCGAGGGCTACCGCAAGGCGATCCGGCTGATGGACTTGGCGCATCGCTTCAAGCTGCCGGTGGTCACCCTGGTCGATACCCCCGGTGCCTATCCCGGCAAGGGGGCCGAAGAACGCGGCCAGGCTGAGGCGATCGCCCGCTCGACCCAGAAATGCCTGGAGATCGGCGTGCCGCTGATTGCTGTCATCATCGGCGAGGGCGGTTCGGGCGGGGCGGTGGCCTTCGCCACGGCGAACCGCATCGCCATGCTCGAGCACTCGATCTATTCGGTGATCTCGCCGGAGGGCTGCGCCTCGATCCTTTGGAAGGATGCCGAGAAGATGCGCGAGGCGGCCGAGGCCTTGCGGCTGACGGCGCAGGATCTGCACCAGCTCGGCGTCATCGACCGGGTGGTGAAAGAGCCGCTCGGCGGGGCCCAGCGCGCACCGAAGGACGCCATCGAGGCGGTCGGCGCCGCCATTGGCGCGATGCTGAAGGAGCTTTCCGGCAAGAAGCCTGAGACGCTGATCCGCGACCGCCGGCAGAAGTTCCTCGACATGGGGGCGAAGGGGCTGGCCGCCTGACGGCCCGCCCCACCGATGGCCCACCCATCTGACGGTCCGCCTGGCGGCGCCGGGCACTCTGCCGCCGGCGCCGCTAGTCGCGCGTGGTGAAGCGGCGCAGCGCGCCCGCGGTTGCGGCCAGCGCGACGATGGCGGCGCCATAGGCGTAGGTCGTGCCGCTCAGCCCGAGCCAGGGCAGGGCGATGCCGGCCAGAAGCGCGGGCAGGCCGAAGGACAGATAGCTCAGCGTGAACAGGGCCGCGAACAACTCGCCCCGCTCTGCGGTCGAGACCGTCGGCGTGATCGAGCGCATCACGCCGAAGAAACAGGTCCCGAAGCCGATCCCGGCCAGCACGACGCTGGCCAGATAGAAGGCGAAACTGCCCCAGGCGAGCGCCGCGAGCGTGGCCGCCGTGCCAAGTGCCAAGGCATCGGTGCCAAGCAGCGTCACTTGCCGCGCGGTGCGATTGCGCATCAGATAGCAGGCCAGGGCGCCGGTGCCCGACAGCAGCGCCACCACCGCGCCCTGTGCGAGCTCGCTTCTCGCGCCGAACAGATCGGCCACGATCGGCGCGCCGAGCGACAGGTAAAGCCCGCCCGTCGCCCAGCCGGCGGTGACGGCGGGGGCGCTGCGGCGGAAGGCGGCGCGGGCCGCCGGCGGAACGCCGACGCGCGGCCGCAGCGAGGCGAGCAGCCCCGCCTGCCGGGCCGAGGTTTCCGCCGGCAGCCAGACCAGCGCCGCCAGCGCCAGGAAGATCAGCGCCAACGCGCCGAAGGCCAGCCGG
Organism: Pseudomonadota bacterium; assembly: GCA_021813645.1. Lineage (GTDB taxonomy): Bacteria > Pseudomonadota > Alphaproteobacteria > Rhodobacterales > Rhodobacteraceae > Solirhodobacter. The sequence goes on from JAKAJW010000048.1 coordinate 6,556, forward strand.
CGCGGCGCGGCGAGGTCGTCGAGCAGCGTGCCGGCGGCCAGCGCGCCGATCGCCAGCCCGGCGAGCGGCGTGACCGAGTTCCAGATCGCCGCCGATCCGGGGCGATCCGCCGGCTCCAGATCGGTCGCGGCGGCGGTGAGGGTGGAGAGCAGCAGCCCGCTGGCCACCCCCTGCAGCACCCGGGCCGCGAGCAGCGCGGCGACGCTTTCGGCCCGGCCGAACTGCGCCATGCTGGCGGCCAAGAGCAGGAAGCCTGCCGACAAGACCGGCCGGCGGCCCAGATGGTCGGACGCGCTGCCGGCGGTCAGCAGCGTCGCCAGGATTGCTGCCGCATAGATCGCGAAGATGCCGGTCATCGCCGCCGCGGAAAAGCCGAGCTTGGCCTGAAGCACCGGATAGAACGGCGAGGGCGCGGCGGCGCCCGCCATCATCAGGGCGAGGCCAGACAGAACGAGCCGGAAACCGGCGCGGCGCGACCGCCGCTCGGGGGCATAGGTGATTGACATGGGGGTCTCGACAGCTTGGAGATAGTTCGAATCTCTTGGAACCATTATCTACTCGCCTGAGCGCAAAGGTTCAAATATTATCGAACCATGGAGATCGCATTCGACCTACCCCATCCCGCTCGCGAGGACATCGAGTTGAGCCAGGTCTTGTTCGCGTTGAGCGATCCCGGCCGGCTCGCCATCGCGCGCGAGCTGGCCGCCGGACCGGCCGAGGCCGCCAGCTGCGTGCCCTGGGCGCCGGACATGCCGAAAGCCACCAAGTCGCATATGATGAAGGTGCTGCGCGAGGCCGGCGTGATCCGCAACGAGCCGAAGGGCCGCGGCCGCTTGCTCAGCCTGCGGCGCGCGGATCTCGAGGCCCGCTTTCCCGGCCTGCTCGATGCCATCCTGAATGCCGGCGGCTCGCCGCCGGGCGGCTGACCGCCCGGTCCGCGGCGCGCTTGGGGCGCCGCTCAGCGGCCGGCGGAGAAGCTCGCTTCCGCCATCAGCCGGTTCGAGGCTGTTTCGACGACCCTCTCCAGCTCGGCCATGAAGGGCTCCACCGCCAGGCCGGGCGCGATCTCGGGCAGAAACTCCACCACCGCCAGGCCAGGCTTGCGATAGATCCCCGTGCGCGGCCAGAACACCCCGACATTGGTCGCCGCCGGGATGCAGGGCTGGCCGAGCTGCTGATACAGAAGCCCGCCGCCGACCTTGTAGGACTTGACCGCCCCCGGCGCGACCCGCGTGCCCTGCGGATAGATGATAAGCTGACCGGGCGCCTGCCGGGCCTTCTTTACCCCGTCCATCATCTGCGCGATTGCCGCCCCGCGCTTGCCGCGATCGACCGGAACGCAGCCGATCCGATGCGCGTACCAGCCCAGGATCGGCGCCCATTTCAGCTCTTTCTTCATGATGAACTTGGGCCGCGGCGCAACCGAGCAGATCAGGATGATGTCGAAGAAGCTCTGATGCTTCGAGGCGATCAGCGCCTCGCCGGTCGGCACCTTGCCGCGGATTTCCGAGCGCAGCCCCAGCATCACCCGCGCCGTCCAGCGCACCCAGTTGCAATAGGTATGCACGCCGGCGAAAGCGCCGCGGCGGTCGAACACCGCCCAGGGCGTGAAGAACAGCGCCATCAGCGCCATCATCGCATACATCTGTCCCACGAAGATCAGCGAGACGAACCAGCGCAGGGCCCTCGGCATCAGGTCAGCCCCTTCAAGGTGGCAAAGGCCGCGGTGCGGGTGGCCAGAAAGGCGACGATCGCGGCCAGCGGCGGAATGGTCAGTGGCAGCAGCCAGCCGATCCCGGTGAAGCCGAGCCCGGTGAGGAAACCGCCCGCCTCGTTGGCCGCCGGCAGCAGCGCCACCGCGCCCATCCCGGCGGCGGTGCCGATCAACGCCCCGGCCAGCGCGCGCAGCGTGAAGCGGCGCACGAAGGCGCGGGCGATGAAGGTGTCGCGCGCACCGATCAGCCGCAGGGTGCGGATCACCGGGCGGTTGGCCGCCAAGGCCGCATTGGCGGCCAGCGTGATCATCGCCGCCGTGGCCCCGGCGATCAGCAGTATGGCGACCAGCCCCAGCGTCCGCAGCCGCTGGGCCGCCGCCACCAAAGGCTTGCGCCAGGCGCTGTGATCGTCGAACACAGCCCCCGGCACTGAGGCCTCCAGCCGGTTCTTAAGCCCCTCGGCGTCGAAGCCCTGCGCCGTCTCGCGCAGGTCGATCAGCCGCGGCATCGGCAGCGCGTCGATCGGCAGATCGGGGCCGAACCAGGGCTCCAGCAGCTTCTTCTGCTCGTCCAGGCTCAGCGCCCGCGCCGAGGCGACGCCCGGCGTCTGCTTCAGGATCTCCAGCACCTTGGCCACCTGCGTCTCCATCTGCGCGGCCGGCGCCGAGACCCGGATGGTCGCGGTCTGCGCCAGCGCTTCCGACCAGCGCGCGGCCAGCTTGCCGGAGGCGAGCGACAGCGCCAGCGCGAAGACGGCGAGAAAGGCCATGGCGGCCGCGGTGAAGCTGGTCAGCCGGGCCGTGAAACCCGAGGGCGGCACGATCCGGTCGGCCGGGTTCTCGCTCCGGCGGAACGCGAAAATTCGGCTCACAGGTCGCTCCCGGCAAGTTGGACGCGGCGGTCGCGGATGCGCAGCACACGCGCGGCGACCTGCGACTTGGCGTTGCGGATCAGGTTCATGTCATGGGTGGCGATCAGGATGGTCTTGCCCATCTTGTTCAACTCGATCAGCAGCGTCAGCAGCCGCAACGACATCTCCCAGTCGAGGTTGCCGGTCGGCTCGTCGGCCAGGATCACGTCCGGCGCCATGATGATCGCGCGCGCCAGCGCCGCCCGCTGCCGCTCGCCGCCCGACAGCTGCGGCGGCAAATGGTCCGAAAGCGGCTTCAGCCCGACCCAGGCCAACAGATCGCCGAGATCGCTCTCCGACACCGGCCGGCCGGTGACGGTCAGCGGCAGCGCGACGTTCTCGGCCAGCGGCAGATGGTCGAGGAACTGGCAATCCTGATGCACCACGCCGACCCGCTGGCGGATCAGCGCCACGCCGTCGCGGCTCAGCTTGCGCAAATCGGCCTCATCCACCGTCACCCGCCCGGCCGTCGGGTGCAATTCGCCGTAGCACAGCTTCAGAAACGTCGATTTGCCCGCGCCCGACGGGCCGGTGAGGAAATGAAACGACCCCGGCGGCAGCCGCAGCGTGATTTCGGTCAAGAGCTCGCCGCCGCCGTAACTGTAGGCGACTTGTTGAAATTCGATCACCTGACCCTCCGAATCCGGTGGCGCCAGTTTTGCCCAGCGGAACGGCGGTTGCAATCCGCCCGGCCGGGGCCAAAGGAAACTGCCACAAGGCTTGGAGTTCCAGCTTAGTCTTGCTACAAGATAGGGATCGGGGCAGGGTTTGGGTGTGGCTCCCGGAAGTGAGGCTCAGTATGCGGCTGACGTGCCCCAATTGCGATGCGCAATATGAGGTGGATGATCGCGCGATTCCGGAGACCGGGCGCGACGTGCAATGTTCCAATTGCGGGCATGCCTGGTTCCAGTTGCCGCCAGATCTCGAGATCGCCCTCGAAGAGGGTGCCGAGGCCGCCGCCGAGCTCCGAGCGCACTGGCCCGAGCCCGCGCCGGACCACCGCCCGGAGCCGGAACCCGCTCCGCAGGCCGCCAGCCCCGCCGCGCGACCGATCCCGGCTTGGCCTGCCCCCGACGAGGAGTTCGAGCCGGAGTTGGAACCGGATCTGGAGCCGGATTTCGTGCCGCCGCCCGCCGCCGCGGCGCCGGTCCTGCCCCCGGAAGAAGGGGAACCGGCAGCCGATTTCGCCCCGCGGCTGACCCCCGCGCCGCAGCGCCGCACGCTCGACGACAAGATTCAGGCCGTCCTGCGCGAAGAGGCGGAGCGGGAGCGGCAGGCCCGCGCCGGCGAGATCGCCGCCGCCCCGGGCTTTGTCGGGGCCGTGGCGCCCGAACCGGCGGAACCGGTCGAAGACGAGGGCGAGGGCGGCGCGGCGCCGCGCGGCGCCCGGCGCGATCTGCTGCCCGATATCGAGCAGCTCAACTCCACCCTCCGCGCCAGCAACCCGCCTGAGCCCGAGGCAGAGGAGCGCCCGGGCGAGGCCGAGGCCGAGGCGCCCCGGCAGGGCTTCCGGCTCGGTCTGCGGCTGGTGCTGGTTCTCGTGGTGGTGGTGGTGGCGCTCTACCTGCTGGCGCCGGAGATCGCCGCAAAGGTGCCGGCCTTGGCGCCGGCCATGCATCTGCTGCAGACCACCATCGACGGCTACCGCGCCTGGCTCGACCAAGTCATGTTGTCCGCCGTCAAGGGCCTCGGCGGCCAGAGCTAGCGCGGCGCGAACCCCGCGGTTGCCCAGGCCAGCTGCGCCTCGGTCTCCACCGCGCAGGGCCGCGTCCGGCGCAGCCGGGCCAGCGCCTCTTCCGGCGCCTCGCCGGCCTCCGCCATCAGCCGCAGCGCCACCATGCCGGAACGCCCGCAGCCGCTGCGGCAATGCAGCAGCACCCGCCCGCCGCGTTCCAGCCAGCCGCCCAGTTCCGCCGCCAGCCGCGGCCATAGCGCGGCCTCGGCCTCGGTGGGCACGCCGAAATCGGTGACCGGCA
>JAKAJW010000389.1 GCA_021813645.1 Pseudomonadota bacterium
GGCAACCGGCTTCGGCGTGGCCATCTGGGCCTTCAATCCCGTCCCGACACCGATGACCTATGCCGGCTGGAATTACCGCTGGCAAGCCGGTGGCGGCGCCAACACCGGCGACTGGGCGAGCGGGCCAGGACAGAACCAGCCTGCGCCCCCGAAGGCCTTCCTCAATCACTTCATCGTCACCGAGGGGCAGGCCTGCTTTGACCCGTCTTACGGGACGCCCCTGCAAGCCAATCTAGAGTCCTGGTCGCGGCTGTCCGTGAACGCTCTCCTTCGGGCGGCAGGTCCCTTGAACGCGGGCTACGCCGGACCGGCGCCGATCGGCTTCACCGCGACGCGGATCGTCTAAGGTGGATCGGAGGGGACCATGAACACGATGCCAGAGGCGATGCAGGTCGGCAGCGGGCAGCACGGTGTCCCGCGATGGCTATTGGGAGGTGGCGCGCCCGTCCTCCTGTCCGGGCTCGTGCCCCCGCAGGAGGCGCGGCAGCTCACCGCACGGCTGCGGCTCACGCCGATCTATGAGGCCGAGGCGGCCGATATCGGATTGAGCGCGCTCGCAAGTGCCCCAACTCCCGCAGCGGGGCTGCGCGGCGCGCCGTGCTGGGACGCTGTGATGGTCGACGGCAAGCTCTGGCAAGTGGTCGAGGTATTCGGAGGCGCTGTGTCGCAACTCTCCTTGGCGGGGCCAAAAGGCGAAGAGTCGTTTGACCTCAGCGATCAAGGAGTGAGCCTTTGCATGCCGCGCTTTCAGCGGGGCGGCTCCGGCGTGCTGCTTGCAGCGGCAGACCCGCAGAGCGGACGAATCTGGACAATGGTGCCGGGAGGGAAACCACAGCCGGCCGGCAGCGGAATCCAGCCGCTTTGCGTTTCCGGCCCGGGGGGCAATTGGCTTTTGAGCCTGCGCCAAGTCGCCGGCCACCGCTCGCCGACGGGAGATCCCGCTGGGGTGCTGCAAATCGCGCCCCTCTCGGCACGAGGGGCGGCGAATGGGGCCAGTCTCCTCGCTGGGCTGGCGCGACCGATCTGGGATTTTGACGCCGATTTTGGTCCGGACGGTCGGCTCTACGTTCTCGCGGCGTGGCGTGGCGGACTGGAGCTGTTGGCAGGCTCGCCGGAAGGGCTCGACAAGCGCCTCAGCGTCATCGGGATACCTGTGCTGCATCCGGCGCTGGCCGTGACATCGGAGGGCTGCCACCTGGCCTACAGCCGGCTGTCCGGCGGGACGATTGTCGGCACCGAGCTGGTGGCCGTCCCGCCAGAAGCGTTGCGCTAAATGGCCTGTCACCTCACCTGCCGCAAACAGCATGCCATCTCATGTCATCGGGCCTCGGCCTTGACAGCTCCCGGCGGTTGTCGGACGAGAGGCTGGGCCGGAGAGCGGCCCGAAAGGACGGGAAACCATGCCTGCGGGACTGCAAATGTTCGATCTGACGGGCCGGCGTGCCCTTGTCACCGGCGGTTCGCAGGGCATCGGGCTGGCGCTGGCCGCGGGGTTGAAATCTGCTGGCGCCGAGCTGGTACTGAACGGACGCGACGAGGCGAAGCTCACCCGAGCGGCAGAAGCGGTCGGCGGCGCGCATTTGCTGGCCTTCGACGTGACCGACCATGCCGCGGCGCAGTCGGCAGTGGATCGGTTCGAAGCGGAGACCGGCCCGATCGATATTTTAGTGAACAACGCCGGAATGCAGCATCGTGCGTCCTTGGAGGAGTTTCCCGCCGAGGCATTTCAGAGGCTGTTGCAGACCAACATCGCCTCGGTCTTCAACGTCGGTCAGGCTTGCGCCCGCCACATGATCGGACGTGGCCGCGGCAAGATCATCAACATTGCCTCGGTGCAGTCGACCTTAGCGCGGCCGTCGATCGCACCCTATACGGCCACCAAAGGGGCGGTCGCGAACCTCACCAAGGGGATGGCGACCGATTGGGCGCGGCATGGGTTGAACTGCAATGCGATTGCGCCGGGCTATTTCGACACGCCACTGAACGCCGCACTGGTTGCAGATCCGACGTTTTCAGCCTGGCTCGAGAAGCGCACCCCGGCCGGACGCTGGGGCCGGGTGGAGGAGTTGGTCGGAGCCTGCATCTTCCTCGCCTCCGATGCGGCGTCTTTCGTGAATGGCCATGTGCTCTATGTCGACGGCGGCATCACCGCCTCCCTTTGAGCCACCGCGCCGAATGGTGCTGATGGGCGTTGCCGGCAGTGGCAAGACACTGATCGGCGGCCTGCTGGCACCGAGGCTGGGTGCGAAGTACGTCGTTGGTGACACCCTGCACCCGGCAACGAACATCGCCAAAATGAGCCGCGGCGAGCCCTTGACCGACGCCGACCGCTGGCCCTGGCTCGATCTTGTCGGCGCGACGCTGGCGCTGGCCGAGGCGCCGACGATCGTCGGCTGCTCGGCATTGAAGCGCGCCTATCGCGACCGCATCCGGGCTGCGGTGGGCTGTCCGGTCCGCTTCGTTCATCTGACCGGCGAGCGGGCGTTGATCGCGGCGCGCATGGCGGACCGAACTGGGCATTTCATGCCCGCCACGCTGCTTGACAGCCAGTTCGCCGCGCTGGAGCCGCCGGTGCCTGAGGAAGAGGCCGTCAGTATCGACATCGATCAGCCGCCCGGCGCCGTGGTATCAGCGATTCTGGCCGGATTGCGCGCGCACGCGTAAGGTGGTTTGGCGAAAGACGGGGGCCTGGAGCCCGGAACTCAGTTTTCGTCGACGAATTGGCTGGCGAAGCGGCTGCGAAGTTCCGGCAGTTCGGTCAGGATGGCGGCGAGGTGGCTGCCCATCGCTGCGCTAGCCGCCTCGGGTTCCCCGGCCTTCACCGCTTCGACGATCTTGCGATGTTGCGCGATGATGACGTCGAGCGGCGAGATCAACTCCACCGCCAGGAAGCGCACCCGGTCCATCTGCGCCTTGACGTTCTCCAGGTGCTTCCAGGCCGCCGGCCGCTCGGCGATCAGCGCGAGTTCGGCATGGAATGCCTCGTCGAGGAAATAGAAGCGCTCGCGGCTGGCTTCCCGCGCATGCGGCTCGGCACGGGCGGCTTCTTCCTGCTCCTCAAGATGGCGGTCGAGTGCGCGGCGTCCCGCATCGGTGATCCGTCGGGCAGCTTCGGCGGCGATCGCCACTTCGACAGCGTGGCGGATGAAGCGCGCGTCGTCCACCTCCTGCATTGAAATCCGCGCGATTTGGGTACCGCGCTGCGGGAGCACCCGAACTAGGCCGGCCTCGGAAAGTTTGATGAATGCCTCGCGCACTGGCTGGCGAGAGATGTCGAAACGGCGGGCGATCTCCTGTTCGGACAGCATTTCGCCCGGCTGCATTCGGTGGGTGATGATGGCGATACGCAGCGCACGCTGCACGAAGGCCGCAATCGGCTCGTGTGGCTGGCGGTCAGGAAGCTGAAAATACGTGGCCATCGGGTTTTCCTGAACTCGCTTTGCCACAGCTTCGGTGCGTTGACAATGATTAACTACCATTCTAGTATGGCGTTACTGCGCAAGCGACGCACCTAAGGCTTCGGCAGAGGGGTCCAACCGGCCCCTTCTGCTTTTGTGGCTGCCAGGCCGCACGAAACGGCCGGTGCATGTCCTAGGCAAACAGGGAGGATGGAGAGTGAGCACTTTTGACATGAAGCGCCGGACGCTGATCGCCGGTGCGGCGGGCGCCGCGGCATTGGCGGCGACCGGGCGGCGGCTGCAGGCGATGACGATGCCCTCGTCGCCAGTATCGATCAATATCGTCGACGTGGCAGGCAATCTGGCGCTGACTCAGCAGCCGATACAGAACTACGCGAACGCCAATCCGAAATATGTCTCGTCGGTGAACTTCTCGAAGGCGCCGGCGCCCGAGCTTCCGGGCAAGATCAAGGCCCAGCAGCAGGCCAACCGGGTCGACATCGACCTGGTGCTCACCGGCACAGACGCGCTGTCGGCCGGCATCGACCAGGGGCTTTGGATCAAATTGATCCCCGACCATTCGGCCGATCTGCCGAAGCTCGAAGAGATCTATCTGCCGCAGGCTTGGAAGATGGAGAGCCTGGCGCAGGGCTTCGGCGTCGAGGTGAGTTACTATCCCTCCGGTCCGCTGATCGAATACGCACCGGAGCGCGTGAAGACCGTGCCCTCCACCGCGCAAGAGTTGATGGACTGGGCCAAACAGAACAAGAACAAGTTCATGTATGCCCGCCCGGCGAACTCCGGCCCGGGTCGGACGCTGCTGATGGGGCTGCCCTACATCCTGAAGGACAAGGATCCGATGGATCCGGTGAACGGCTGGACCAACACCTGGGCCTATCTGGAAGCGATCAGCCCTTACATCGAATACTATCCGAGCGGCACCACCGCGACGATGAAGGAGCTGGGCGACGGCACCCGCGACATCATTGCGACCACCACCGGATGGGACATCAACCCGCGTGTGCTGGGCATCGTGCCGAAATCGGCCAAGGTGGCCACGCTTGCCGGCTTCCACTGGGTGACGGATGCGCATTACATGTGCATCCCGAAGGGCGTGAAGCCAGAGAAGGTCGCGGTTCTGTTGGACCTGATGAACTACCTGCTGACACCGAAAGCCCAAGCTTATGCCTATGACCAGGGCTATTTCTACCCCGGTCCGGCGGTGAAAGACGTGCCGATCAGCCTGGCGCCGAAGGCGAGCCAGGACGCGATCGCCGAATACGGCCGGACGGAATACACCGCCTGGATCGCCGACAATCCGAAGGACCTACCGCTGGAGCCGCAGACCATGGTCAAGGCGTTCCAGATGTGGGACCAGCGCATCGGCTCGAAGAAGGGCTAAGGCGGGCGAGCTGCCACTGGGCCCCGGCGCGCTTTGCGGCGGGGCCTTTTCCTGACAGACCGGCACGGAGCCTTCATGGCCACGCTTTCGAAAGACTTCCGCGAGCTGCGGCTCGACCATGTGCAACGCGACTTCGGCAACTTCAACGCGCTGAAGGGCATCACGCTGAACATCGCCCGCGGTGAGTTCGTGGCGTTGCTGGGCCCGTCGGGCTGCGGCAAGTCCACCGCGCTCAATTGCATCGCCGGGCTGCTACCGCTGACCGGCGGCACGATCAGCCTGGACGACACGCGGATCGATACGCTCAGTCCTGAGCAACGCGGATTCGGCATGGTGTTCCAGAACTACGCCCTGTTTCCCCACATGACGGTGGCGAAGAACGTGGGATTCGGCCTGGCCATGCGCGGCGAGCCGAAGGCGAAGATCGCCGCGAAGGTGGCAGAGGCTCTGCGGCTGGTCAGGCTCGACGGCCAGGCCGAGAAGCTGCCCGGCCAGTTATCGGGAGGCCAGCAGCAGCGGGTGGCCATTGCTCGCGCAATCACCATCGAACCGCCGCTGGTAATGATGGACGAACCCTTGTCGAACCTCGACGCCAAGCTCCGGCTTGAGATGCGCGCAGAGATACGACGCATCCATTCGCTCCTCGGCTCGGCGACGATCTACGTGACCCACGATCAGGACGAGGCGCTGAGCCTGGCTGACCGTATCGTGGTGATGCGCCTTGGCGAGGTCCGTCAAGTCGGCACGCCGGAGGAGCTCTATGCCCGGCCGCAGACCCCGGACGTGGCAGAGTTCATGGGCTATCGCAACATGCTTCCCGGCAGGCTCGCCGCACCAGCGGCAGGCGGCCGGGTGGCGGCCGAGGTAGGCGGGGCTTCCTGTGCGGGCACACCGGTCGGCGCGCTTGTGCCGGGGGCGGTGACGCTCGCGATCCGGCCCGACGACCTTTCGCCGCGCGACGACGGGCCGTTTGCCGCCAAGGTCGAACAGGTCGAATACCGCGGCCGCGCCTTCTTCGGCATAGCGACGACCGAAGGAGGGGCCGAACTGCATTTCCGCTCGGCGGATCGGGTAACACCAGGCACAGCCTTGCGACTTGGAGCGGATCCGGACCGCGTGCTCATCTACGGAGGGGCGTCATGACAGACGCCGCCCTGCCCCGCCCGGCAGTGGTCAGCCTGCGTCAGCGGCTTGCCCGCAGAGGTATCGACGCCACCACGCTTTTGGTGCTTCCGGCCGTGCTCACCATCCTGGCGCTGTTCGTCTATCCTTTCATCGAGGGGCTGGTGCTGTCCTTCCTGCCGCGCAAAGGCGGTACCTGGGCCAATTACGCCAAGTTCTTCTCCGACCCCTTCCTGTGGCAGACGATCCCGACGACGCTGGCCATTTCGGTGCCTGCGACCTTCGCCAACATCTTGCTCTCGATCCCGGTGGCCCTGCGGGTTCGCAAGATGCGCCGGCAACGTTTTCTGACGACCATCCTGGTAATCCCGATCACGCTCGGTACCGTATTGGTGGCGGAAGGGCTGCTGAACTACCTCGGTCCGCAGGGCTGGCTGAACCGGATGCTTCTCGGCATTGGGTTGGTCGATCATCCGGTGCGGCTGGTCCACAATTACTGGGGCGTCTTCTGGTCCTTGGTAATCGCGGGGTTCCCGTTCACCTTCCTGCTGACGCTCTCCTATGTCTCTGGCATCGACCCGAACCTGGAGAAGGCGGCGGCGACGCTGGGGGCCGGACCCCGGGCGCGGTTTCGTACCATCCTGCTGCCGCTGATGGCTTCGGGGCTGACGATTACCTTCTGCCTCTCCTTCGTGCAGGCCTTCGCGGTGTTTCCCTCCGCCGTGCTGGTCGGTGCCCCAGCGGGTTCGACACGTGTGATCTCCATCGCGGCCTTTCAGGCGGCATACGAAACCTATGACGACTCGATGGCCTCGGCCATCGCGATGATCATGGCCGCGATCCAGCTTGCGATCGTGGTGCTGGTGCTGATGGGGCGCGGCTTCCTTTATCGCGGCCCGGCCGCCGGCGGAAAGGGCTGATAGATGAAGACCACGACCAACGAGCGCTCTGTCCTCGACAAGATCTGGATCTACGCCGTCTGGACCTTTGTGGCCTTCTTCGTGCTGAACCTGGTCGGCGTCGTCGGCGCCGTGGCGGTGAACAGCTTCGCCACCCGCTGGCTCGGCACCTGGATGCCGAATGGTTATACCTTCCACTGGTATCTGGACGCCTGGCGGGAATTCCAGCTTGGCAAGATCCTGAAGGTCACCTTCGAGGTGGTCGGCGCCGTGGTCTTGATCTCCGGCCTCCTCGGCGTTCCGGCCGCCTATGCGCTGTCGCGCCGCGAGTTCCCGGGCAAACGGGCGGTTATGCTGCTGTTCCTGCTGCCGCTGCTGGTGCCTCCGATGACGATCGGTATCCCGCTGGCCACCGTGCTCTACCGCTTCGGCGTGGGCGGCACGATCTGGGGGGTGATCCTGGCCAATCTGGTGCCGTCGCTGCCTTTCGTGATTCTTATCACCATGCCCTTCATCGACCAGATCGACCAGCGCGTGGAACAGGCGGCGAAGGTGTTCGGGGCCAATACGCTCAAACTTTTCACCCATGTGCTGGTGCCGCTGCTGACGCCCGGCATCCTCGCCGCTCTGCTGCTGGTGCTGGTGCGCACCATCGCCATGTTCGAGCTGACCTTCCTGACCTCGGGGCCAACGTCCCAGACCTTGGTTGTGGCGCTCTATTACGCGGTCGATGCGGCAGGCGTGCGGGCCGGGCAGTCGGTGGACGCCATGGCGATGATCTACATGATAACGACGCTGGTGTGGCTGCTCATCGCGCTGCGCTTCGTCAACCCTACACAGATCGTCGGACGGCAGCCCGCTTCGGCCGGCAGCGACGCCTGACAACTTCGGAAGGACATTATGAAGGAAACTTGGCGTTGGTTCGGCCCGGCCGATAAGGTGAGCGTGGCGGAGGCTCGCCAGGCCGGGGCCCGCGGCATTGTCACCGCCCTGCATCACGTGCCGACGGGGGCCGTCTGGTCGCCCGCCGAGATCGCCGAGCGGCGGGCCGCGGTACGCAATGGGCCGGCCGGGCCGAGCACGCTCGACTGGGACGTGGTGGAAAGCCTGCCGGTGTCGGAAGCGATCAAGACCCAGACCGGCGACTGGCGCGCCCATGTCGCCGCCTGGCGAGAGAGCCTTGGCAACCTCGCCGCGGCCGGGATCCGAGTGATCTGCTACAATTTCATGCCGGTACTGGACTGGACGCGAACCGATCTTGCCTGGCAACTGCCCAACGGCGGCACCGCGATGCGCTTCGATTTGGCCGATTTCGCAGCCTTCGACATCCATATCCTGGCTCGCAAGGGAGCGGCGAAGGACTTCCCGGTCGAAGTGGTGGAAGAGGCCGGGAAGCGTTTCGCGACGATGGACGACGCGCACCGCAAGCAGCTCGCCCGCAACGTCACCGCAGGGCTGCCGGGCGCGGCGGAAAGTTGGTCGGTTGAGGATCTTCGGGGCCAGCTCGCAACCTATGCCGGCATCGACGCGGACCGGCTCAGACAAAACTACATAGACTTTCTGGAACAGGTGGTGCCAGAGGCTGAGCGGCTTGGGATGCGGTTGTGCTGCCACCCGGACGACCCTCCCTTCCCGCTGCTCGGGCTACCGCGCATCATGTCGACGCTGGCCGACTACCAGGCGCTGCTGGCCGCGGTGGACAGTCCGGCCAACGGCGCCACGCTCTGCTCCGGCTCGCTTGGCGCGCGCGACGACAATGATCTGACGTCGATGGCCAAGGCGCTGGGGCCGAAGATCCATTTCGTTCATTTGCGCAATGTCACACGAGAGACGGCAGGAACGCCCTGCTCGTTCTATGAAGCGGAGCATCTTGGGGGCGGTACCGATATGGTGGCCTTAGTCGATGCGCTTATGGCTGAAGAGGCACGGCGGCGAGCCGAGGGGCGCGAGGACGCCGAGATCCCGATGCGGCCGGACCACGGCCAGGACATCCTCGACGACCTCAAGCGCGGAGCGCAGCCCGGCTATCCGGCGATCGGCCGGCTCAAGGGTCTGGCCGAGCTGCGCGGCATCATGCGCACGCTCGCGCAAACGAAATATCACTGAAAGGCTCCGGAGATGGCACTGCATCCCGACCGTCTGTTTCCCGCCGATCCCACCAGCCGCGCCATTTCGCGCCGGCTCTACGACAGCGTGAAGGATCTGCCGATCATCAGCCCGCACGGCCATACCAATCCAGCTTGGTTCGCCGAAGACACGCCCTTTCCCGATCCGGCACAGCTTTTGATCGTGCCGGATCACTACATCTTCCGCATGATGATGTCGCAAGGCACGCGGATCGAGGATTTGGGCGTGCGTCCGCTGGGCGGGGGCGCCTACGAGACCGACGGGCGCAAGATCTGGCGCCTTTTCGTCGAGAAATATCACCTTTTCCGCGCCACGCCGTCGCGCTTCTGGCTGGAGCATACGTTGGAGACCCTGTTCGGCGTCTCCGAGCGTCTGAGCCTGGCCAATGCCGATCGGGTCTACGACCAGATTGCCGCGCATCTGGTGCGCCCGGACTACCGCCCGAGGGCGCTGTTCAAGCGGTTCAACATCGAGGCAATCTCGACCACCGAGGGCGCGCTCGATCCGCTCCTGCATCACGCCAAGCTGCAGGCCTCCGGCTGGGACGGAAAGGTGATCACCGCATACCGACCTGACGACGTCGTCGACCCGGCGGCGGCAGGCTTTGCCGACCGCATCGCGAAGCTCGGCGAGTTGACCGGCGAGAACACCCGCACCTGGGACGGCTACCTGGCCGCTCATCGGGCGCGGCGGGCGCATTTCATCGCCCATGGCGCGACTTCCTCCGATCACGGTCATCCGACGGCGCGGACGGCGAATCTGGGCCGAGCCGATGCGATGGCGCTCTTCGCAAAGGTCCTGGGCGGCGCGGCGACAGCCGATGAGCAGGACCTGTTCCGTGGCCAGATGCTGACCGAGATGGCACGGATGAGTTTGGACGACGGGCTCGTGCTGCAAATTCACCCGGGATCGTTCCGCAATCACTCGCCGCAGCTTTTCGCCCGGTTCGGCAAGGACATGGGCACGGACATCCCGACGCGAACCGACTACGTGCATATGCTCAAGCCGATGCTCGACGCGGTGGGGATGGAACCGGACCTGACCGTGGTCCTCTTCACCTTGGACGAGACGAGCTATTCGCGCGAGCTTGCGCCGCTCGCCGGGGTCTATCCCTGCTTGCGGCTGGGACCGCCCTGGTGGTTCTACGACAGCCCCGAGGGCATGCTGCGCTTCCGCCAGTTGGCGACCGAGACGGCGGGGTTCTACAACACCGTGGGCTTCAACGACGATACCCGCGCCTTCCCTTCGATCCCCGCGCGCCACGACATGGCGCGGCGCGCCGACTGCGCCTATCTCGCCGGACTGGTGGCCAGTCACCGGTTGGAGGAGGACGAGGCGGCCGAAGTGGCCCACGATCTCGCCTACCGCCTGGCAAAGTCAGCCTACAAACTCTGATCTGCGGGGACCAAAGGCATCACCAAGGTGCGGGCGGTTTGGCCTTGCCCGCGCACCGCATCGCAATCGGCTATCCCGGCACAGGAGATGAAACCATGATCGACCGTCTCTCGTCCGCCACGCTGTCCCGGCTTCCCGTCGCAGTTAGAAGGCCCGGCTATGATCGGGCGCAGGTGCGCGTGGGGATCGTCCACCTCGGACTCGGCGCGTTCCACCGGGCGCATCAGGCAGTCTATACCGACGACACCCTGGCCGCCGATCCCTCCTGGGGCATTGCCGGCGTCTCGCTACGCAACCCCGATACCCGTGACGCCCTGGCGCCACAGGATGGGCTCTACAGCGTCACCGCGCGCGCGGCCGCTGGCGAGACTTGCAGGGTGGTCGGCAGCCTGGTGCGATTGATCGTGGCGCCGGAGGACCCGGAGGCGCTGCTGTCATTGATGGCCTCGGCAGAGGTGCGGATCGTCTCGCTGACTGTCACTGAAAAGGGCTATTGCCACCTGCCCGCCACCAGCACCCTGGACGAGAAGCACCCCGACATCCGTCACGACCTGGCGGAGCCGTCGCGCCCGCGCTCGGCGGTGGGCTATCTGGTCGAGGCGCTCGACCGGCGCCGTCGGGCCGGCGTCGCGCCCTTCACCGTCCTGTCCTGCGACAACCTGCCGGCCAACGGCGAGACCCTGCGCCGCGTGACCCGCCGCTTCGCCGAA
>JAKAJW010000136.1 GCA_021813645.1 Pseudomonadota bacterium
CGGTCAGATAAGCGAAGTAGATGATCCCGAGCGTATCGTAGAGCCGCAGATGGAATAGGGGGAGCGGACGCAGGAAAGCGAGTATATAGGCGATAGCGATCACGATACCGGGCAGGGCGTAGGCAACATCGGCGAGCGCAACGATGTTGGTGAGCGTAGCCTTCTGACCCCGGCCTGGGCGTCCGGCGAGCAGCGCGGCCAGAAGAAGGGCTAGGGCCGCAAGCGTGAGTGCGGCGATGGTGGCGAGGAGGGTTGAATTGGCGAAGGCGCGCAGGGTCGCAGGCTGACTGAAAAGTAGCTCCGCATAGTTGGATAACGTCACCGACCGTGCAGTGAGGCGGACGCCGTAGGTCGGCACCAGCGAGGTGGCGAGCAACGCGCTGACCGGAACCACGGTCGTTGCGGCGGCATATAGTGCAAGCAGGGCCTCGGCAAAGGGCCTGAAGCCGCTCAAGCGAAATGCAATCGGTCGTTGCCACCGACTGGAAATACGGGCGGCCATGCGGGCTTGGAGCATGAGCTGCACAGCGACCGCTGCGATGGCCAAGCCGCCCAAGAGGGCGGAAAGCACCGCGACATCGGGCAGCATTCCCGGTCCGAAGGACGCCAAGCGGCGCCAGATCAGCACCGGAAGTGTGATGTAGCGGGCAGGAATGCCGAGCAAGGCGGGGATGCCGAAATTGCCAAGCGTCGAAACCACAGCGAGGGCATAGGCCGCGACCAGCGCCGGAGCCGAGGCCGGCAGCAGAACGCGGAGCAGTATGCGGCCGGGCCGTGCGCCAGCAACGCGCGCCGCTTCTACTATTTCGCCGGGCAGTTGGCGTAGCGCCGCGAGCAATAGCAAGAAGGTCAGCGGCGCGTGCTGGATGGTCAATAGAACCAAGATGCCCGCCTCAGAATAGAGCGGGTTCGGCGTGCCGATCGGCGGGGCGATACCGAGAAGCTGCAGCGCCGGGCTGCCTGGGCCTGTCGCCTGGAGCCAGGCGATCGCCGTGACATGCTGCGGGATCATCATTGGCAGAACGAGCACGAAAGCGAAGGTCGGCTTGCCGCGAATATCTGTCAGGGCGACCAGGGCGGCCATCGCGGCTCCGACCCCCAGCGCAAAGAGGCCAGAAAGGCCCGCTGTCGTCACGCTGTGGCGAAGCGCAGCCAAGACAGCAGGGTCCGCCAAGGCGGATCGCAGCGGAGCGAACCAGGACCCGCCAGAAGAAGTGAGGCCCTGCCGCGCAAGCAAAGCGAGCGGCAGGGCAAAGAGGGATGCCGAAAAGAGCGCAAGCAGAGCGAGCGCGAACCGCTCGCCGTGCCGGGCGACGAGGCCGATCACCTCAGCCGCCGAACATTGCCGCGAACTTTTTCAGATTGCCGCTGTTTTCGTTCAGTGCCTTCGCCGGATCGAACGCGAGCAGTTTGATCTTGTCGCGCGGCGGGAAGCCGGCCGGTTCGGCAACCGCTGGGTCGGCGGGAATATAACCCATCTCGGCAGCCAGCTTCTGACCTTCGGGCGACATCAGGAAGGCGACGAAGGCCTCGGCGGCAGAAACGTTCTTCGCCGATTTCAAGATCGCTACCGGTTCGGTCACCGCCGTAAGCCCTTCCTTCGGCGCGACGAAGGCGACAGGCGCGCCCTTGGCCTGGCCGCGCACGGGCAGGTAGTCGACGATGAAGCCATACAGCTTCTCGCCAGAGGCAATCGCCTTGTAGACCCCGCCGTTGCCGCCCTGCGCCACGGCGCCCTGATCGGCGAGGCCCTGGTAGTATTGCCAGCCGAGCGCCGGATCGGCCGTGATCGCGTCGAGCTGAATGGCGGCGGCCCCGGAGTTCAGGGGCGAGGGCATGGCGATCTCGCCTTTCGCCTCGGGTTTGAGCAGGTCCGCGTAGGACGTCGGCACCATCTTGGCGTTGGTGTTGTACATGATGCCGGTGGTGATGAGCTTGGTCGAGAAAAACTCATGCTCTGGATCCATCAGCGCCGGGTCGAACCGCGAGACATCGACATGCGGATCGGCCATCAGCCGGCCTTCGCGCTTAAGTTGTTCCATAGAAACCATGTCGGCGATCAGCAGCACGTCCGGTTGCGGAGCTCCGGCGGCGAATTCGGCCCCAAGTTTGGCCATCATCTGGGTGGTGCCAGCGCGAACCCAGTCCACTTTGACCTGCGGGTATTTCGCTTCGAACGCGGCAACGGTCTTTTGTGCATCAGCGTTCGGCTGCGAGGTGTAAAGCACGAGTTTACCGCCAACGTCGGCATTTGCGGCGATGGCAGATAGCAGCAACGCTGCACTGGCGGTGAGCAGGCGGAACATCGGGGGTCTCCTTCCAAAAGACGGGCTGCGGTTGCCGGCTAATCCCCTGCGATGACAGCGGCGTGACAGGTGCATGCGCTTGGCGCCGACGGCGCTCAGTTTTGTGAAATTGTCATTCTGTCGTCATGTGTGGCGCTTAGTGCCGGCCGAGAAGGCTGGGAAGTGAACGATGCGAGACGTGCAGGGGGGAGCGGGCCAAGGTTCCGCTGCGGCTGAAGCGAGCGCCGTTAGGCTGGAAGGCGTCGGCTTAAGCCTTGGCGGGACGGAGGTTCTCAAGGGGATCGACTTGGAGTTGCCACGTGGCCAGGTGCTCGCCCTGCTGGGCCCCTCTGGCTGCGGCAAGACGACGGTCCT
This sequence comes from Pseudomonadota bacterium, assembly GCA_021813645.1. Taxonomy (GTDB): domain Bacteria; phylum Pseudomonadota; class Alphaproteobacteria; order Rhodobacterales; family Rhodobacteraceae; genus Solirhodobacter. The sequence goes on from JAKAJW010000136.1 coordinate 2,661, forward strand.
CCGACTGGTCGCAGGACTGTTGGCGCCCGGCCGTGGGCGGGTCTTCGTGCATTCTCGACTAGCCGCCGAAGGCGGCGGGCGGTGCCTTCCGCCCGAGGAGCGGGCACTGGGCATGGTGTTTCAGGACTATGCGCTCTGGCCGCATATGACGGTGGCCGGCAATGTCGGCTTTCCGCTCGAGATGCAGCGTGTCCCTGTCGCTCTTCGGCGCGAACGCGTCGGGGCGGCCCTGGCGCGCGTGGGGCTGGCCAAGTTCGCGGAACGGCGCCCGGCCGAGCTTTCCGGAGGGCAACAGCAGCGCGTGGCGATCGCCCGCGCGATCGTCGGCGAACCGGGGATCGTGTTGTTCGACGAGCCGCTCTCGAACCTCGATCGTGAATTGCGCGAAACCATGGTCGAAGAGATTGCAGGGTTGGTCGCGGAACTCGGCTTGACCGCCCTCTATGTCACCCATGACCAATCAGAGGCGTTTTCGCTCGCCGATAAGGTCGCGGTGATGCGTGGCGGTCTGATCGAGCAGATCGCGGCCCCGGAAGTGCTTGTGGATCGGCCGGCGAGCGTCGCTGTTGCCGACTTTCTCCGGCTTGGCGCAGTCCTTCCCGTCGAGGGAGGCGCCGATGGCTGGCGGCTGAAGGGCGGCCCGATCATCGCCCCGCTTCGAGCGGCAGCGAAGGCCGAACAGGTTTTGATCCCCTCGCGCGGCCTTGGACTTTGCGCGCCGGGCGAAGGTTGGCTTGACGCAAGTGTCGTGCGCACCCTGTTCCGTGGCGACGGCCACTTGGCCACGTTGCAACTGGATGGCGGACATCGGCTGCAGGCCACGGTGCCCGAGCGGCTACATCCCGGCACGAAGCTGGGTCTGCGTCTCGCAGACGATGCCTTGCGCTGGTTTTCTTCTCAATCGGATCGTGGAGTTTGAGACAATGCGGCTATCCTTGACCACCCTTGCCACTGCTGCAGCGATGGCAGCGGCGCCGGCTTTCGCCGATGTGACCGTCTACACAGCCGGTCCCGCCAAGCTGATCGATACGCTCGCCAAGGGCTTCACGGCGAAGACCGGGATCAAGGTGGACGTCTACCAGGCCACGACGGGCAAGGTGATGGCGCGCCTTCAGGCCGAGGCGGCCCATCCGGTTGCTGATGTTGTCATTTCCGCCTCTTGGGACAGCGCGACGGCAATGACCAACCAGGGGCTGCTGCTGCCCTACACCAGCCCGAACTCCGCCCATGTGCCGGATTTCCTGAAGAGCGATACGGCGGTCGCGGAAGGCGTATCGGCGCTTGCGATCGCATGGAATCCGAATAGCGAGACGCCAGAGCCGAAGGACTGGTCCGATCTGACCAAGCCGGCGTTCAAGGACAAGGTGACGATGCCAGATCCGGCGCAGTCGGGCTCTGCCTTCGAGTTGGTCGCGGCGCTCGAGGCGGCGCAGGGTGATCAGTCGCTGAAGGACTTGGCGTCGAACGGCGCGATCGTCGCCGGCGCCAATGCGCAGGCCCTGAATCCGGTGTTGCAGGGGGCCAAGGCCGCGGTCTTCGGGGCGGTCGATTACATTTCGCTTGCTGCGGCGGCGAAGGGCGAAGCGGTCAAGGTCATTTTCCCTGCCAGCGGAACGGTGATCGCGCCACGCCCGGCGATGATCCTGAAATCCTCATCGCATCCCGAGGAAGCCAAGAAGTTCATCGACTATATGCTGTCGGAACTGGGTCAAGAGGCGGTCGCCGCGACCTATCTGATGCCCGCCCGCACCGATGTTGCGGCGAAGCGACCGGGGATTGCCGAGTTGAAGCGGCTGCCCTTCGACACGGAAAAGGCCTATGGCTCGCGCAAGGAGACCCTTGCAGGCTTTGCCAAGATGTTTGCGAAATAGTCCGTGCGGCTGCGCGGCGGGACCGAGCAGGCGGTGCTTGCCGCGCTGACTGCGCTGGCGTTGGCCATCTTTGTTGGCCTTCCCTTCGTATTCATCCTGCTCCAGGCGATCTTTCCCCGGATCGGCGCCGGGTCCTTCAAGGACCCGTTTGCGCATTTCGCCGGCCTCGTGAGTGCCGGCGATCTGCCGATTGAAACGGCGAACTCGCTCCTACTCGGCGTGGGGACTGTGGCCCTCTCGGCTGTGCTTGCCATCCCTCTTGCCGCTTTACGGGCGCTGACCCGGCTGCCGGGCGCAGTCCTGTGGGATCTGCTGTTCCTTTTGCCCTTCATGGTCCCTCCCTATATCGCCAGCCTCGGCTGGATCCTGACGCTGCAACCGGCGGGCTATATGCAGCAACTCTGCGGCGTGAACCTGGCTTGGTTTCTGTTCTCGGTTCCGGGAATCGTTTTCGTCCTAACCATGAACACCTTTCCGGTGGTCTACTTCGCGCTTTCTCGTAGCTTTACGGCGATCGGTGGGCGCTACGCGGAAGTGAGCCGCGTGGCCGGCGCCACTCCGTTGCGGGCCTTCATCCGGGTGACGCTGCCGCTTTCCTGGCCCAGTCTGGCCGCAAGCCTATTGCTGGTCTTCGCCATGGCGATCGAGGAATACGGCACGCCTGCCGTGCTGGGCACGCGGATTGGGTTTCGGGTGCTCGTAACCGGTATCGACGGTTCGATTTCCGACTGGCCGGTGGACTTGCCGAAAGCGGCCCTTCTGTCCCTGGTCCTGGTCGGGCTGGCGACGTTGGCCTTCTTTCTTCAGCGCCGCCTCCTCGTCCGTCGCGGGTACGAAACCGCGACCGGGCGCGCGGCGGCCGCGCCACCGCGCGCGCCACTTGGGCGGTGGCGGTGGCCGGTCCTTGCCGGCTTCGCCATTGTGGCCTTTCTGGCCAGCGGCGTGCCGCTATTGGCCATTCTTGCGACAGCGCTCAGCCGGACGATTTCCGGCGGCTTGGTTCCTGCGAACCTTGGGCTGCAGAACTTCCGCGCGATTGTCGCGAACAGCTCCGGCGCTTTTTCGGCACTTGTGACCAGCCTCGGACTCGCCCTCATCACGGCGCTTTCTGCGGGTCTTCTCGGTACGCTCACAGCCTATGTCGCCAGCCGAACCAATGCACGCCTGCGTGGCTTCATCGAACTCATGGCGGCGCTACCGAATGCCGCGCCTGGGGTCGTGGTGGCGCTCGGGCTGATCCTGCTCTGGAACCAGCCGGCGCTGCCAGTAACGCCTTACAACACGCTCGCCATCCTGCTCTTGGCTTACGTCTTCCTCTTGCTTCCACAGCCGGTGCGCTTCACCACCGCTGCGCTCCATCAAATCGGCCCCTCCCTCGAGGCGGCGGCGCGCGTTAGCGGCGCTTCGGCGGTTCGCACTCTTGGGCGCGTGCTCTTGCCTCTGCTCCTGCCGAATCTGTTGGCGGCGATGCTGCTCAGTTTTGTCGTGGCCTCACGGGAGCTCGTCGCTTCGCTGCTTGTGCTGCCCGTCGGGCGCCAGACCATCGGGACTTTCATCTGGAGCCAGTTCGATCAGGGCTCGGTGGGGCTCGGAATGGCGATGGCTTTCGTAACAATTGTCGTCACGACGCTCTTGCCGCTGACTGTCCTGATCGTCGCGCGGAGGGCCGAGGCGGCCCTTTGACCTCGATGCGGATGGAGCGGCCAGTCGTTTTGTTGGATTGAGGGTCATTGTCGCGGCGGGCCGCAAGGGCACCGCCGCTGCCGCAAGTGAGACAAGTACCGTTTTGGCGCTGTCGCGCAGCGCGACCCTGGCCGCCTCTGGCGACAACCCAGCGTTCTGCAGAACGGATACATGTAGAGTGGTGAGCCGTGAAGGATTCGAACCTTCGACAGGCTGATTAAGAGTCAGCTGCTCTACCAACTGAGCTAACGGCCCACGGGCGGCGCTGATAGACCCATGCCGGCCGGGGTTCAAGCGAAAATTTCGCCCTTGCCGCCAGAGCGCTGGATTCGCAGGCCGCCGAAGTCTATATCGCGCGCCATGGACAGCGCGCGCTCTTTCGATCTGCCTTTCGTGAAGATGCATGGGGCAGGCAACGACTTCGTGGTCATTGACCAGCGGAGTTCGCAGGCGTGCCTTACGCCGGCCATTGCACGGGCCATCGGCGACCGCCATCGCGGGGTCGGCTTCGATCAGCTGGTGACGATCGATTCTGACGGGGACGCCGATGCGCGGTTGACCTTTTGGAATGCAGACGGGACGACAGCGGGCGCCTGCGGCAACGCCACCCGCTGCGTGGCTTGGGCATTGATGGATGAGAGCGGCAAGGACCGGCTGCTGCTCCGGACCGAGCGCGGCCTGCTTGCGGCAGAACGGCTGGAAGGCGGCCAGATCACGGTCAACATGGGGCAACCGCAGCTCGACTGGACGGAGGTTCCGCTTGCCCGCCCGTCGGATACGCTGCACCTGCCGCTAGACGGCGATCCTGCGGCAGTGGGGATGGGCAATCCGCATTGCGTCTTCTTCGTGCCGGATGCCGAGGCAGTGAGCCTGGAGCGTGACGGTCCGGCCCTGGAGCACAACCCGCTGTTCCCGCAGCGCGCCAATGTGGAGTTTGCCAGCCTCCTCGGCCCGGACCACCTGCGGTTGCGGGTTTGGGAGCGCGGCGCCGGTGTCACCCTGGCCTGTGGGTCGGGCACCTGCGCAACCGCAGTAGCTGCGGCCCGCCGTGGGCTGACCGGCCGGCATGTCGTGGTCGAGGCCGACGGCGGCACCCTCGAGGTCGATTGGCGCGAAGACGGAGTTTGGCTGACCGGGCCGGTGGCGCGTGTCTTCGCCGGGTCGCTTGATTCTTCGCTTCTGCGGGAGGTCTAGGGCCTATGGCCTCCCCCGTGATCTCCACGCTGGGCTGCCGGCTCAATGCCTACGAATCGGAGGCAATTCGCGAGTTGGCCGCGGACGTCGACAATCTCGTGGTGGTGAACACCTGTGCGGTTACCGCTGAGGCCGTGCGTAAGGCCAAACAGGAGATTCGTCGCCTCCGCCGGGATCACCCGGAGGCAACCCTGGTTGTCACGGGGTGCGCAGCGCAGACAGAGCCAGACACGTTCGCGGCGATGCCCGAGGTAAGCCGCATCTTTGGCAACGTCGAGAAGATGCAGCCAGAGAGCTGGCGAACCCTGGAACTCCCTGATTTGATCGGTGCCACCGAGCGCGTTCGGGTTGACGACATCATGTCGGTCAAGGAAACCGCCGGCCACCTGATCGACGGGTTCGGCCGGCACCGCGCCTATGTCCAAGTGCAAAACGGCTGCGATCATCGATGCACCTTTTGCATCATTCCCTACGGCAGGGGCAATTCACGGTCGGTTCCGGCCGGGGTGGTTGTCGAGCAAATCAAGCGCCTGGTCGGAAAGGGCTTTCTGGAAGTCGTCCTGACCGGGGTCGATCTGACGTCATGGGGCGCGGATTTGCCGGGTGAGCCGAAGCTCGGCGACCTGGTGTTGCGTATCCTTCGTTTGGTTCCAGACTTGGCCCGCCTTCGGATTTCTTCGATCGACTCGATCGAGGCGGACGATCGGCTGATGGAGGCGATTGCGACAGAGCCCAAGCTGATGCCGCATTTGCATCTTTCGCTGCAACACGGCGACAATCTCATTCTCAAACGGATGAAGCGGCGGCATTCCCGCGAAGATGCCATTCGCTTCTGCGAGGAGGCACTTCGGCTTCGGCCTGGCATGGTGTTCGGCGCAGACATCATCGCGGGTTTCCCGACGGAAACGGAGCAGCACTTCGAGAATTCTCTGAAGCTCGTCGAAGACTGCAGCCTGACCTTCTTGCACGTTTTCCCCTATTCGCGTCGCAACGGCACGCCTGCCGCCCGGATGCCTCAGGTTCCGGGGCCGGTGATCCGCGAGCGTGCCGCCCGGCTACGGGCGGTCGGCGAAACTGCACTTGCCCGGCACCTCGCGGCGGCGGTCGGCCAAACCCATCGCATTCTGACTGAGCGGGCCGACATGGGCCGCACCGAGGCCTTCACCGAAGTTCGGTTCGCCGAACCCCGTCCCGAAGGAACAATCCTGACCGCTGCGATTTCCGGCCATGACGGCACGAAGCTGCTTGTCTGAGACACGCCGATGCATCCGAACCCCGCTTTCCGTCAGACGCCGACCGACCGGAACCTCGCCTTCGCGCGCGCCAGAAGCTTCGGACTGCTGGCGGTGAATGCGCCGGATGGCCCGCTGATTTCGCACATTCCGTTTGAACTCTCTGAGGACGGGGCCTGGCTGGATTTGCATCTGGTCCGCTCCAACCCGATCGTACGCTTGCTTACGCTACCGCAGTCTGTCTGTCTCGCAGTGACTGGTCCTGAGGGCTATGTCTCGCCGGACTGGTATGGTGTCGAAGACCAGGTGCCGACGTGGAACTATGTTGCGGTCCATCTGCGCGGTCGTTTGTCGCTGCTGTCGGATGCGGAACTCCGCCCGCTTCTTGATCGTCTTACGGCGCAGTTCGAAGCGCGGCTCCTGCCCAAGAAACCCTGGACCTCCAATAAGATGAGCTCTGGCGTGCTCGAGCGCATGATGCGTATGATTGCGCCCTGCCGGATGATGATCGACGACGTCCAGGGCACGTGGAAACTCAGCCAGAACAAGTCGGAGGCGGCACGGCTTCTTGCGGCTGACGGCATTGAAGCGGCGGCGCTCGCACCCGAGGCTGCCGCCTTGGCAGTTCTAATGCGCGGTGTTTGAGGGCGTCCGGCTCCCAGGCAAATGGCCAAGGTGGGATGCGGGCAAGGATGACAGGCCGCCAATCTGGCTTCCGGTGGACAGCCTGCGCCCGGCGCCATAGGCTCCGCTCAGCGGTCCGGAAAGGTTTGCCCATGCGCCTCTATGACAATCCTGCCTCCCCATTCGTTCGTAAAGTCAGGATCCTGCTGCAGGAGACCGGCCAAGAGGCCGATGTCGAGATGATTCCTGCAATCGGAAACCCGCTCGATTCTGCAAAGATGCCGACTGCGCAAAACCCGCTTGGCAAGATTCCCACGCTGGAGCGTGACGATGGGCCGGCGCTCCACGACAGCCGGGTGATCTGCCGTTACCTGGACGACCGCGGCGGCAGTAAGCTCTATCCGCTGGCGCCGCGGCTATGGGAGGTCCTGACGCTGGAAGCGACCGCCGACGGGATCATGGATGCGGCCGTTCTGATGCGCTACGAAGTCGGCGTCCGCCCTGCCGAAAAGCAGTTCGGGGGCTGGCTGGATGCGCAATGGGGCAAGATCGCTCGCGCGCTTGACGCGATCGAAGCCCGTTGGATGGGCCACCTCGCCGGACCGATCGACATGGGGCAGATCGCCGTGGCCTGCGCTCTCGGCTATCTGGATTTTCGTCATGCCGCCAGGGATTGGCGTGCGGATCACCCGGAGCTTGCCGCCTGGTATGCGCGTTTCGCTGAACGCGACAGCATGCAGGCGACAAAACCGGGTTGAGACGCCCTTGTTCCTTTCCCGTTTGCCTGAATTTCGGGCCGAAGGCTCACGCGGCCGCCTTGCTTTGGCGCAGGAGCCGCGTCAAAATATCCCGCAGTCGCCTTCGTTAAGGGCCCGATGTTTGCTAGACGGGCGATAACGACAACGTTATTTAGCCACAGGGAGGGCTGCGGATAACCGCAGCAAGGGGTTGCATCGGCCGGCTCTCCGGCCCGGGAAGGGAGAAGAATCGTGTCTCACGCAGAAGACCACGAGGCGAGCCGCAGAGACTTCCTCTACTACATCACTGCAGGGTTCGGTGCCGTAGCAGCAGGTGGAGCTGTCTGGCCATTGATCAACCAGATGAATCCCTCGGCGGACGTCTCGGCCCTGTCTTCGATCGACGTCGATATTTCGAACGTGCAAGAAGGCACCCAGCTAACGGTGAAATGGCTCGGTAAGCCGATCTTCGTTCGGCACCGGACGGCAAAGGAAATCGAGGAAGGCCGCGCGGTCAAGATCTCCGAACTGCCCGACCCAAAGGCGGAGAACTCGAATCTTCCCGATGGCGCAGACGCGACCGATCAGAACCGCACCCTCGACAAGGACGGCAAGTGGCTCGTGATGATCGGCATTTGCACTCATCTGGGTTGCGTGCCGCTCGGGAACAATGCGGGCGAATACGACGGTTGGTTCTGCCCCTGCCATGGCTCGCAGTACGATACGGCGGGGCGCATCCGTAAAGGTCCGGCGCCGCGAAACCTGCAGGTTCCCGTCGCGAAGTTCACCGACGCAAAAACAATCAAGTTGGGCTAAGGGAGAGGGAAAGCGATGTCTGGCATTCCGCACGACCACTACGAGCCGAAAAGCCGGTTCGAAAAGTGGCTTCACGCTCGCCTTCCTATCGTCAGCCTAGTCTATGACACGCTGATGATCCCGACGCCGAAGAACCTCAATTGGTGGTGGATTTGGGGCATCGTCCTGGCGTTCT
>JAKAJW010000390.1 GCA_021813645.1 Pseudomonadota bacterium
GGGCGGGCCGCCGAACCGTTCGGCAACGCGGCGAAAATAGTCGCCCCAAACGACCAACGAGTTTTCCGCCTCGGCCCTTGCCTGCGCCGCAGCTGCCATCCGCGCGACCGCTTGGGGTTCTGCGCCAATCCGGTCGAGCGCGATGCCAAGCGCGCTGTCATCGCCGGCCGGAACCGTCTGTGCCGTTTCCTCCCCCACGACGTAATCCTCTACGCCGCGGGAGCGAGTGACGATCAAGGGCAAGCCGAGGAACTGGGCGCCAACCATAGTGATATGGCCGCAGGCCGTGGCCTCCGTTTTTAGCGGAATAACCAGACCCCGGCTGTCCACTGCGATACGCCAGGTTTGCGCGCTAGGCAGGTTGGTGAAGGTGATCACGTTTGGCGGGAAATCGATCGCGGAAATGCTGTGGGGGCGGGCGACGATGATCAAGCGTAGCGCCGGACGGGACCGCATTACCTCTGCCAGAAGCGCATAATCTCTCCCTTCACCGCCAATCGCACAGATATAGCCCTGTGCCAAAATCTCAGGCGGCAGCGGGCTTTCGCTGCCGGGGCTGGGGACATCCATCGCCCAGGGAAGAAAGCGGATGCGCGATTCCGGAATGCCGAACAGGTCGGCATACAGGGCGCGTTCGAAGCGCGAGAAGACGACGAACTCGTCAACCCCTCGCAGTGCTCGGGCAAGTAGCTCACGGCTCGCCCCCTTCGGCAATTCCGTGAAATTGAAGGCAAACGCAACGTGTGGCACGCGAGGGCAGATGATCCGGCGCGCAATATTCGTCGCCGCCGCCATCCTCGGCAGATGCGAGACAAGTACCGCGGGCCGTACCCCTCGCCGAGCGCCGCGCGCGGCTTCGAAGGCCGCGCGATACCGGCCGAGGTTCGGGCGCCGGATGCGCCGCTCGATCACTCCGCGCGGCTGCCCCGAGACCGTTTCCCAGGTCAGCCCTGGATCGTCACATACCTGGGCGAGAAAGCGCCAGTCCGGCCCCATCAAGTCCGAAGCATTGATGAAATGCACCGCCATACTCCGCCTTCTCACCGCGCGCCGCGACGAATTGGGGCTTCCCACCCAAGGGACTAAACCGGGATTGCCGCAAACAGACAACCCCATGGAAAATTCCCCTCGGCCTCCATGGCGAATCCCTGTCAGTTCAGCCCAAAAGAGTGGAAACTCCCCCTGTGACTTGACGGCTTCGTTTGCTCCTCTCATGCTTCTCCCATGAAGGAACGCATCGTCAACGAAATCAACCGCCTCGCGGAGTTTAATGGCAGAAGAGCGCCAGGGCAAAAGCGTTTCGAGAAAGAGACCGGGATAGGCACTTCCGTGTGGCGAGGTAAGCTGTGGGCGAAATGGAGTGACGCGGTTGCCCAGGCCGGCTTTGCACCGAAGTCCCTAAACGCATCCTTGAACAGTGACAAAGTATTGGACGATTTTGCAGCGGCTTGTCGGCACTATGGCCAACCTCCCAGTTACGCTGAGCTTCGCCACTATGGGCAGGCCCGCCCCAACTTTGTGGGCGTGAACACCAACCAGGCTCCGGTCACAGCTGGATGAAAGACCCGTGGCAGGTCAAGTCCCGGGCAACCAACCGACGAGGTGCAACATTGGCCACCCGCCAAGTCAATGTTTTTACTGTGCAAAATGGTGCCCGGGGGCGGAATCGAACCACCGACACGAGGATTTTCAATCCACTGCTCTACCCCTGAGCTACCCGGGCACGGGGGAACGCCTGGGGCGTTCCGGGTGGCGGTGTATTAGAGAAGCCGCCGGGGGCTGTCCAGAGGGATCGGCGCAGATTCTGCTGCCGGAGGCCGACTTTAATGCGGGCGGCCCTGGGGCGCCTCGTCGCCCTCGCGCGGGACCTCGTCCTCCTCCTCCAGCGCCGCGCCGGGGATGACGTAATCGCCGCGCAGCCAGCGGCCGAGGTCGATGTCGGCGCAGCGGCGCGAACAGAACGGGCGGTATTTCGGATCGCTGTCCTTGCCGCAGATCGGGCAGGTCATTGCGACGTCTCCGGGGTCTCTGCGGCGAGCTGCGCGGCCAACGGCCAGCGGTCGCGCTTGCGCTGCAACTCATAATTGCCGAGCGGGGTCCAGCCGGCAAGCGTCGTCTCGGCCGCCTCATGGCGGAAGGCCGCCCGCAGCACCTGGTCCAGCGTGGCGCGGTCGCGCTTCGGCATCGGCGCGAAATCGACCACCACCTGGCCGCCGAGGCCGCGCAGCCGCAGCTGCCGCGGCAATTCGCGGGCGGCGGCGATATTGGCCTTCAGCGCGGCGGCGGGCGAGCCGTCGGCGCCGGTGTTCACATCGACGGCGATCAGGGCGCGGGTCGGCTCGATGAACATCCGCCCGCCGCCGGTCAGCGCCACCGCGGGCGACAACAGCGCCTCGATCGCCTCGTCCAGGCCGAGGTCGGCGAAGGCGCGGGCGTCGTCGCGGATCTCGTCCGGGGCGGGCTCCGCCCAGTCGCGCCAGGCCGCCAGCGCGGCGTCTGGGGCGTCCACCAGCAGTTCCGGCGGGCCGGCGAGATCGGCGCAGACCGCCTCGGCCAGCGCCCGCGTCTCGGCCAGGTCCTCGGCGATCTCGTCATCCTCCGCGACGGCGCAGGCCGACCGCAGGATCAGCCCCAGGTCCTCGGCCGCACCGGCCATGCCCGCGGCCGCCAGCGCGCCGAGCCGCGCGCGCGCGTCCTCGTCCTTGATGCCGCGGGCGATGTTCAGTCCCGGCGCACCGGGCGTCAGGATCACATAGCGCGAACGGAACAGCAGCCGCGTGCTCACCGGCACCGCCTTTCCGGGCTCGGCCGGGCCGGTGACCTGCACCAGCAGCGGCTTGCCGGCCGAAACGCCGGCGCCCTGGCGCAGGAAGCCGTTGCCCTCGGGCAGCCGGACGAAGATGCCGCCCTGCCCCTTCATCGGTCGGTCCGCCACCGCGCGCAGGATGGCGCCGGGGCCGGGGCCCGCCGCTTCCGGCGGGTCGAGCAACAGATCCTCCAGCCGGCCGTCGACGATCAGCGCCGCGGCCCCCTGCCCGGCGACCTGGCCGAAGGCCACCACCCTGCCCTTCATGCCGCGTCTCCCTGCACCGGATAGCCGGCCGCGGCGAGCAGCGCCGCCGTTTCGGCCACCGGCAGGCCGACCACGCCAGTGAACGAGCCCGAGATCCAGGGGATGAACGCCCCGGCCCGGCCCTGGATGCCATAGGCCCCGGCCTTGCCCTGCCACTCGCCCGAGGCCAGATAGCCGTTCAACTCGGCATCCGAGAGCCGCTTCATCTTCACCGCCGTCACAACTTCGCGCTGCCAGAGCCGGTCGCCGCGCTTCACCGCCACCGCCGTCACCACCTGATGCCGGCGGCCGCCGAGCGCGATCAGGAAGGCCGCGGCCTCGGCCGCGTCGCGCGGCTTGCCGAGAATGCGCCGACCGAGCGCCACCGTGGTATCGGCGCAAAGCACCACATCCTCGGGCCCCGCCGCCACCGCGGCCGCCTTCTCGCGGGCCATGCGCGCGCAATAGGGCCGGGGCAGTTCGCCCCGCGCCGGATCCTCGTCGATGTCCGGATGCACGATCGCGTCGGGCTCCAGCCCGAGCTGCGCCAGAAGCTCCTTCCGGCGCGGCGACGCGGAACCGAGGATCAGCCTCACCTGAAGCGGTAGTTGATACGCCCCTTCGACAGGTCGTAGGGCGTCATTTCCACCTGCACCTTGTCGCCGGCAAGCACCCGGATCCGGTTCTTGCGCATCTTTCCCGCCATCGTCGCGATCAGTTCATGGCCGTTGTCCAGCTCGACCCTGAATGTCGCGTTCGGCAGGAGTTCCTTCACGACACCGGGGAATTCGAGCGTGTCTTCCTTGGCCATGTTCACTCCATTTCGCATCCCGCGGGAGGCGCGGGCGGCCAGTAAATGCGCCCGAAACCGGCATTTATCAAGGGCAAACTCTGCCGCGGCCGCCCGATGAGCCGGCCAGGGCGCGAAAAACCGCGGCGCATTGGCGGCCCGCCGGCCCGCCAGCGCGCCCTGGCGGCACGATTCGGACCGCCCGCCACCCTGTCCGCCGCACTGGCCGTCGCACCGCTCCTCGCCCCGGCTGTTCACGCAAAGATGATCGTGCCCGGGCGATCCGGCTTTGCCAAGCGGCCGGCGCCGGTCTCAGGCTGGTCGCGGGCCCAGGCTCGTCGCGGGCCCTGACCGCTTTCCAGGGAGGAACGCCGATGGCCAGACTGGTTGCCATGTACAAGCACCCGAAGGACCAAGCCGCCTTCGATACCTATTACGCCGCCAAGCACATGCCGCTGGCCAAGACGGTGCCGGGCCTGCGTCGCTACGACATTTCCACCGGTCCGGTCGCCACGCCGGCGGGACCGAGCGGCTATTGCCTGGTCGCCACGCTCTATTTCGACTCGATGGCCGAACTGGGCGCCGCCCTGCACAGCCCCGAAGGCCAGGCGACGGCGGCCGATCTCGGCAATTTTGCCGATGGCGGGGTGGATCTGCTGGTATTCGACACCGAAGAGGTCTGACGCGGCCGCCCCATGGCGATCCATTGGGCCACCCATTGGACGACGGCCTGACGCGGCGGCTTCGGCGCCGACACTAAACAATTTACTTGAGTATTTCGCCGCACGCCGATACTCAAGTGCATGCTTATCTCTCAAGACCCACTCGACAAAGCCTTCCAGGCCCTCGCCGATTCCACCCGCCGGGCGATGCTCGACCGGCTCACCCAGGGGCCGGCCACGGTCAGCGAATTGGCCGGCCCGTTCGACGCCACGCTCGCCGCCATCGTCCAGCACGTCCAGGTGCTGGAACACAGCGGCCTGATCGTCACCCAGAAACAGGGCCGCAGCCGGGTCTGCCGGCTCTCGGCCGAAGGCCTCGGCCAAGTCGAGCGCTGGCTGGGCGACCGCCGCGCGCTCTGGCAAAGCCGGTTCGACCGGCTCGGCCAACTGCTCGAAGCGCCCGCAGACGACCCCGACCATGAGGGAACCCCATGACTGCCGCAGCAACCGACCAAACGCCTGCCCTCTGCCACGGCCTCTTCACCCTGAAACGCCGCTGGGCCGCGCCGCCGGCCCGCGTCTTCGCCGCCTGGACCGATCCGCGGCTCAAGGCGCAGTGGTTCGTCGGCCCGCCCGGCTGGCAGGAAACCCGGCGCGAGATGGATGTCCGGCCCGGCGGCGAAGAGCGCGCCGAGGGCCAGTTTGCCGCGACCGGCCTCACCACCCGCTTCCACGCGCGCTACCACCTGGTCGAGCCCGGGGCGCGGCTCGTCTACATCTACGACCTGCACCTGGCGGAGCGGCTCCACTCGATCACCCTGGCCAGCCTCTCGCTCCAGCCCGACGGCGCCGGCACCCGGCTGGCCTATACCGAGCAGATCGTCTTCCTCGACGGCGAGGACGGCACCGCCCTCCGCCTGGAGGGAACCGAAGCGCATTTCGCCCATATCCCGGCGATCCTTGACACACAGGAGTTGGCGCCATGATCGCGCTCTTTGCCCATCCCTTCTCCTCCTACAGCCAGAAGGCGCTGATCGCGCTCTATGCCAAGGGGGTGCCCTTCGACTACCGCAGCCTCGACGACGACGGCAGCAACTATGCCGCGCTGAAGGCGCTCTGGCCGCTGGCCAAGTTCCCGCTGCTGACCGAGGGCGACACGACCGTCTTCGAGGCCACCGCCATCATCGAGTATCTCGACGCCGCCCATCCCGGTGCGCGGCTGATCCCGGCAGACCCGGCGGCGGCGGTCCCGGTGCGGATGCTCGATCGCGTCTTCGACAATTACGTGATGACGCCGATGCAATGGCTGGTGAACGACGCGCTCCGCGCGCCCGAGACCCGCGCGCCCCAGACCGTGGTCGAGGCGCGCGCCCTGCTCGACCGCAGCTATGCCTGGCTCGACGCCCGGCTGGCCGGCCAGGCCTGGGCCGCCGGCGGGGGCTTCTCGCTGGCCGACTGTGCCGCCGCGCCGGCCCTGCTCTACGCCGACTGGGCGCATCCGATCCCGGCCGGACTCGGCACCCTGCGCGCCTACCGCGACCGGCTGGGCGCGCATCCCGCCGTCGCCCGCGCGGTGGACGAGGCGCGGCCCTACCGCCACCTGTTCCCGCTCAGCGCCGCCGTGCCCGGTTGAACGCCGCGGCGGCCTGCACCAGCGCCTGAAACGCCGCCGCATCCGGCCGATCGCCGGCCCGAAAGTCGATGGCGCGGCGCTGCTTGCCCTCCAGGCTGGCGTTGAACAGCCCTGCCGGATCGGCCAGCGCCGCGCCCTGGGCAAAGGTCAGCTTCACCACCGCCTGGTAGGTCTCGCCGGTGCACAGGATGCCGTCGCATTCCCAGACCGGCACGCCGCGCCATTTCCAGCTCTCGATCGCTTCCGGCACCGCCGCGCGGATCAGCCCGCGGATCTCGGCCAGCAAGGCGCCGCGCCAATCGTTCAGCTCGGCGATCCGCGCATCGATCCGCGCCGCGGCCGGGCCGCCCTCAGTCTCGCTCATCCCAACCTCCCGCATGCCCCTCCCCCGCCGGCCGCCGCGCCGCCCGGCACCCGCACTAGGACGCCTTGGCCCCATCCCGCGCGGCGCGCGGCGGCCCGAAGCGGGCGATCATCCGCTCGCGGATCTGATCGCGCGACTGGCGGTAGGCCGCCAGCTTGGCCTCGCGCGTCTCGCCCAGGCCGGTGGGATCGAGGATCGGCCAATATTCCACCTCGAGATGGTAGTAGCGCGTCAGCTCCAGCGCCTGCCGCTGGCTGGCCGGCGACAGCGCCACGATCAGGTCGAAGCCCGACAGATCGTCGCCCCATTGCCGCATCTCCTCGAAGCTGCGCGCCCGGTGGCGCGACAGCTCCACCCCGATCTCCTGGCAGACCGCCACCGCGAAACCGTCGATCTCCAGATCGTTCTTCACCCCGGCCGACTGCACGTAGCAGGCATTGCCGTAGAACTTCTTCATCATCCCCTCGGCCATGGGCGAACGCACCGCGTTATGATCGCAGCAGAACAGCACCGATGTGGGAAACGTACCCAAGCCCTACCCCCAGTGGAGCACGCAGATCAGCGTGAACAGCCGCCGCGCGGTGGCGCGGTCGACCAGCGCCTTGCCCTCGAGCCGCTCCATCAGCACCCGCGCGCCCTCGTCGTGAATGCCGCGCCGCGCCATGTCGATCGCCTCGATCTGGCTCGGCGGCAGCCGCTTCACCGCCTCGAAATAGCTCTCGCAGATCTGGAAATAGTCCTTCACCACCTGCCGGAACGGGCCGAGCGACAGGTGGAACTCGCCGACCTTCTCGGCCGCCTCGGTGGCGATGTCGAAGACCAGCCTGCCCTCGCGGATCGCCAGCCCCAGCCGATAGGGGCCGGGCGGGATCGGCCGGCCGTCGCGCGGCGGCAGGGCGAAGCAATTTTCTTCCAGCAGATCGAAGATCGCCACCCGGCGCTCCTGCTCGATCTCGGGCGTCGGCGGCGCCAGGCCGGAATCGTCGATGTCGATGGCGCAGAGGCGGTCGGTCATGGCGGGTCCTTGGTCGCGCCGATCCGTGATGCCCGAGCGCGCCGGGCCACGCAAGCGCGGCGTGGCGTTCCGCCGTTCCGCATCCGCCTCAGACGTCTAGCGGTTCAGCCGGTCGAGCCGCGCCCGCACCGACAGGCCATGCGCCTCCAGGCTTTCGGAAATCGCCAGTCGCTCGGCCGCCGGACCGATCGCGGCCAGCGCCTGCGGCGTCATCCGGGCGATGGTGGTGCGCTTGAGGAAATCCATCACCGACAGGCCGGACGAGAACCGCGCCGACCGCGCCGTGGGCAACACATGGTTCGGGCCGCCGACATAGTCGCCGATCGCCTCCGGCGTCCACTGGCCCAGGAAGACCGCGCCGGCATGGGTGATCCGCCCCAGCAGCGCCTCGGGATCGGCGACGCAAAGCTCCAGATGCTCCGGCGCCACCCGGTTCGACAGCTCCGCCGCCTCGACCAGATCACGCACCACGATCACCGCGCCGTAGTCGCGCCAGGAGGCGCCGGCGATCTCGCGCCGCGCCAGCGTCGTCAGCCGCGCCTCGACCGCCGCCGCCACCGCCCGGCCGAAGTCCGCGTCGTCGGTGATCAGGATCGATTGCGCGCTCTGGTCGTGCTCGGCCTGGCTCAGCAGGTCGAGCGCCACCCAGTCGGGATCGTTGTCGCGGTCGGCGATCACCAGGATCTCCGACGGCCCCGCGATCATGTCGATGCCGACCTTGCCGAACACCCGGCGCTTGGCGGCCGAAACATAGGCGTTGCCCGGCCCGGTGATCTTGTCGACCGCCGCGATGGTCTCGGTGCCATAGGCCAGCGCCGCGATCGCCTGCGCCCCGCCGACCCGGTAGACCTTCTCCACCCCGGCCAGCCGCGCCGCCAGCAGAACCAGCGGATTGACCTGGCCGCCCGGCGTCGGCGTCGCCACCACCAGCCGCTCGGCCCCGGCGACCTTGGCCGGCACCGCGTTCATCAGCACCGACGAGGGATAGGAGGCCAAGCCGCCCGGCACGTAGAGCCCGACCGCGCTCACCGGCGTCCAGCGCCAGCCGAGGCCCGCGCCCTCCGGATCGGTCCAGCGTTGATCGTCCGGCATCTGACGCACGTGATAGGCGCGGATCCGCTCGGCGGCGAGTTCCAGCGCGTCGCGCTCGGCCGCCGGCACCTTGGCGCATTCCGCCTCGATCTCTTCGGGCGTGAAGGCAAGCCGCTCCGGCACCAGTTCCAGCCGGTCGAACCGGGCGGTCAGCTCGATCACCGCCCGATCGCCGCGCGCCCGGACCTCGGCGATGATCTCGGCCACGGCGGCATCGACATCCGGCGCCTCCTCCCGCTTGGCGCCGAGCAGCGCGCGGAAGGCGGTTTCGAAGCCGGGCTCGGTGGTGGACAGGAAGACGGGCA
This sequence comes from Pseudomonadota bacterium, assembly GCA_021813645.1. Lineage (GTDB taxonomy): Bacteria > Pseudomonadota > Alphaproteobacteria > Rhodobacterales > Rhodobacteraceae > Solirhodobacter. The sequence goes on from JAKAJW010000390.1 coordinate 8,914, forward strand.
TCGGCAGCACTCCTTGGACCCGCCCCGGATAGCCCGCCGGCGGCAACGAGGCAACCGGCTCAGAGATCCTCGACCAGCACCACCCCCTGCAGCGACTTCAGCGCGCCCTTGATCTGCGGCGACACCGGAAAGTCGCGCCCGGCGGCGATGTCGATCTCGCGTCCGGTCTCGTCGGCGATGCAGAAATGGACCGGTCCGCGCCGCTTCGCCGCCTTGTCGTCGGCGAAGCGGGCCAGCAGCCCGGCCACCGCGCCGACCGCCTGCGCCTCGCCCAGATGGATGCGCAGCCCCATGCCGCCGGCATCGGCCGCCACCATGTCGATCGGCTGCACGCCGCGCGCCAGAAGCTTCAGCGTCTCGCCCTCCAGCGTCGCCTCCACCTGCAGCACAACGTTCTTGCCCGGCTCCAGATGGTCGCGCGCCGCCTCCAGCACGTCCGAGAACACGGTGACCTCGTAAAGCCCGGTCGGGTCGGAGAGCTGGACGAAGGCGAAGCGGTTGCCGCGCGCCGATTTGCGCTGCTGCAGGCTGGAGATCGAGCCGGCGATCTTGGCCACCAGCGGGCCGCGCTCGGCCAACTCGGTGATCTCGGCCAGGGTCTTGACCTCCTTGCGCTTCATCGCCGCCAGATAGTCGTCCAGCGGATGGCCCGACAGGTAGAAGCCGACCGCCTGATGCTCCTCGGCGAGCCGCTCCACCGGCAGCCAGTCGTCGCAATGAGCCAGCCGCGGCTCCGGCAGGTCGTCGCCCGCCTCGCCGAACAGCGACACCTGGTCGGAGGATTTCTGCTCGTGGATCGCCGCCGAATAGGCGGCCAGGGCGTCCAGGCTTTCGAACACCCGCCGCCGGTTGCGGTCGAGCACGTCGAAGGCGCCGGCCCGGGCCAGCATTTCCAGCGGCCGCTTGCCGATCCGCTTCAGATCGCAGCGGCGGGCGAAGTCGAACAGGGTGACGAAGGGCTTGCCCGCCCGCGCCTCGACGATCAGCCGCATCGCGTCGACGCCGACGTTCTTCAGCGCGCCCAGCCCATAGACCACCTTGCCGCCGTCCACCGAGAAGGTGGCCAGCGAGCGATTCACGCAGGGCGCCACCGTGGCGATGCCCATGCGGTCGACCTCGCGCTTGTAGATGGCGAGCTTGTCGGTCAGGTGGATATCGCAGTTCATGACCGCCGCCATGAACTCCACCGGGTGGTTCGCTTTCAGCCAGGCGGTCTGGTAGCTGACCACCGCATAGGCCGCGGCATGCGACTTGTTGAAGCCGTAGTTGGCGAATTTCTCCAGCAGGTCGAAGACCTCGCCGGCCTTCTTTTCCGGCACGTTGTGGGTCTTCTTGGCGCCCTCGATGAACTTCGGGCGCTCTTTCGCCATCTCCTCGGCGATCTTCTTGCCCATGGCGCGGCGCAGCAGGTCGGCGCCGCCCAGCGAATAGCCCGCCATCACCTGGGCGATCTGCATCACCTGTTCCTGATAGACGATGATGCCCTGCGTCTCTTTCAGGATGTGGTCGATCGTCGGATGGATCGACTCGATCTCGCGCAGCCCGTTCTTCACCTCGCAATAGACGGGGATGTTCTCCATCGGCCCGGGGCGGTAGAGCGCGACGAGGGCGACGATATCCTCGATGCAGGTCGGCTTCATCCGCCGAAGCGCATCCATCATGCCCGAACTTTCGACCTGGAACACCGCCACCGTCTTGGCCGCGGCGTAAAGCTCGTAGGTCGCCGCATCGTCGAGCGGGATGGCGTTGATCTCGTCCACCGCGCCATCCGGCGGGTCGAAAAGCGCGCGGCCATCGGCGGCGATATGCAGATGCCGGCCCTGGCCGCGGATCAGATCCACCGCGTTCTGGATCACCGTCAGCGTCTTCAGCCCGAGGAAGTCGAACTTCA
>JAKAJW010000135.1 GCA_021813645.1 Pseudomonadota bacterium
CGCGCCGCCGCGCCGCGCCGGCGGGCCCGGGCCGGCGCCGCCGGGCGGGAAAATCCGGCCGCGGGTCGCCGGCCCGGAGGCCGGGGCTTGGCAAGGCTGCGGGCTTGCGTGTAAGACGGGCCGGACCCCGGGGGAACCCCGCGCCAGACGGGAAGAGGCATGAGCGAGACCGACAGTTTCATCGACGAGGTGACCGAGGAGGTCCGCCGCGACAAGCTCTTCGCGGCATTCCGCAAATACGGCTGGATCGCGGTGCTGATCGTGGTGCTGGTGGTGGGCGGCGCGGCCTGGCGGGAATGGACCAAGGCGCAGGCCGAAGCCGCCGCGCGGCGCTTCGGCGATGCGGTCAGCGCGGCCCAGGCGGAGAACGATCCGACGGCCCGGCTGAAGGCGCTGGAGGCGATCGCGACCAGCGGCGTGGCCAACGGCGACCGCGGCATCGTGCTGAATTTCCTGATCGCCTCGGCGGCGGTCGAGGCCAAGGATCAGGCCGCGGCGCTGACGGCGCTGGACAAGGTGGCCAAGGATCCGAAGGCGGCGGTCGATTTCCGCGATCTGGCCGAGCTGAAGCGGGTGCTGGTCGCCGGGGCGAGCCTGCCCGACAGCGAACGCAAGGCGGCGCTGGAGCAGCTGGCGGCGGCGGGGCGGCCCTATCGGCCGTTGGCGCTGGAGCAACTGGCGCTGGGGCAGGTGCAGGCCGGCGACAAGGCCGGGGCGATCAAGGCGTTCAAGGAGCTGTTGCAGGAACCGGGGCTGACCGGGGGCCTGCGCCAGCGGGCGACGGCGATGATCATCGCGCTTGGCGGCGATCCGGCGGCAAGCTGACGGACCGAAAGGCCGGAGCGGCAGAGGAAGGGCAGGGACCGTGCAGAGACCGATCACTCGTCTGGGCCTGGCGGCCTGTCTGGCGGCGCTGGCGGCCTGTGGGCCGAAGCCGCTGATCCTCAAGGGGCCGCGCTTTCCGGCGCGGGCGCCGCTCGACGAGGTGATGAAGGAAGCCGGCAAGCCCGCTGCCGCCGCGCCGCCGACCGCGCCGGCAAACAAATCGGCGCCGATCCGGCTGGCGGCCGGGGTGGCCAATGCCGATTGGCCGCAGCGGATGGGCGGGCCGACGCACTACCTGCCGCCGCTCGCGCTTGGCGCCCAGCTGACCGAGGCTTGGGCCGCGCCGATCGGCCAGCCGAACGACAAGCGCCACCAGATCACCGCGACGCCGGTGGTGGCGGGGGGGCGGATCTATACGATCGACAGCCGCTCGAACGTCAGCGCCACCTCGACCGCCGGGGCGCATCTGTGGACCGCCGATCTGACCCCGCGCGGGCTGTCGCCCGATGCGGCGACCGGCGGCGGGCTCGCCTATGGAGCGGGGCTGCTCTTCGCGTCGACCGGCTTCGGCGATCTGAAGGCGCTCGACCCGGCGAGCGGCAAGGAAGTCTGGTCGGTGCGGTTCCATGCCGCGGTGAGCGGCACGCCCACGGTAGAGGGCGGCGTCGTCTATGTGGTGACGCGGGATTCCAAGGCCTGGGCGCTCGACACGGCGACCGGCAAGATCCGCTGGCAGATCGACAACACCAACACCGGCGTCGGCATGCCCGGCGCGGCGGGGCCGGCGCTGTCGGCGCGCTTCGCGCTGCTGCCCTTCCCCTCGGGCGTGCTGGCTGGCGCGCTGAAGCCCGGCGGCACCCAGCTCTGGACCAGCACGGTGGCGGGCAAGCGCCTGGGCGAGGGCTATGCGATCAGCCTCGACATCACCGGCGATCCGGTGGTGGTGGGCGACCGTGTCTTCGTCGCCAACGGGGTCGGCACGACCCAGGCGGTGACGCTGAACACCGGCGAGACGATCTGGAGCGCGCCGGAAGGCGCGGTGAACCCGGTCTGGCCGGCTGGCGGCTCGGTCTTCCTGGTGTCCGACCAGGGCAAGCTGGTTCGGCTCGACGCCGCGACCGGCGAGCGGATCTGGGCGGTCGACCTGCCGTTCTACGTGCCGGTGAAGCGGGTGAAGAACCGCGGCACGGTCTTCGCCAACTTCGGGCCGATCCTGGCCGGCGGGCGGCTGATCGTCGCCTCCTCCGACGGCCGGCTGATGGGCTTCGACCCGGTCGACGGCCATCCGACCGGCACCGTCACGCTGCCAGCCGGGGCGGCCTCGGAGCCGGTGGTGGCGGGGCGGACGTTCTATGTCGTCACCGTGGACGGACAACTTCGCGCTTTTCGCTGAGCCGCGAAGGGTGTAACCGGGCGGCTCGCGCGCTCCCGGAGGGACCATGAGCTTCACCCTGGCCATTGTCGGCCGCCCGAACGTGGGCAAATCGACGCTGTTCAACCGCCTGGTTGGCCGCAAGCTGGCGCTGGTCGACGACCAGCCCGGGGTGACCCGCGACCTGCGCGAGGGCGCGGCGCGGCTGGCTGACCTGCGCTTCACGGTGATCGATACCGCGGGGCTCGAGGAGGCCACCGACGACAGCCTGCAGGGCCGGATGCGCCGGCTGACCGAGCGGGCGGTGGAAATGGCGGACGTCTGCCTGTTCCTGATCGACGGCCGCGCCGGGGTGACGGCGGCCGACGAGGTCTTCGCCGAGATCCTGCGGCGCAAGAACGCCCATGTGATCCTGGGGGTGAACAAGGCCGAGGGCCATGCCGCCGAGGCCGGGGTGCTGGAGGCCTATGGGCTTGGCCTCGGCGAGCCGGTGCGGCTTTCGGCCGAACACGGCGAGGGGATGGACGATCTCTACCGCGTGCTGCAGCCGCTGGCCGATGCCTTCGCCGCGCGGGCGGCGCTCGACCCCGAGGCGGCGCCGGCGGTGGACGTCGACCTGCCGGAAGAGGACGAGACCGGCGAGACCGAGCTGGCGGTGCCGGAGCCGACGCCGGCCAAGCCGCTGCAGATCGCGGTGATCGGCCGGCCGAACGCCGGCAAGTCGACGCTGATCAACCGTATCCTGGGCGAGGACCGGCTGCTGACCGGACCGGAGGCCGGGATCACTCGCGACGCCATCTCGGTCACCGCCGACTGGGCCGGCACGCCTGTTCGCATCTTCGATACCGCGGGGATGAGGAAGCGCGCGAAAGTCACGGAAAAGCTTGAGAAACTTTCCGTGGCCGATGGGCTGCGCGCGGTCCGCTTCGCGGAAGTGGTGGTGGTCCTTCTCGACGTCGAGATCCCCTTCGAGACGCAGGATCTGCGGATCGCCGATTTCGCCGAGACCGAGGGCCGCGCCGTGGTCGTCGCGGTCAACAAATGGGATCTGGAAGACGACAAGGGCGCCAAGCTCGCCGAGCTGAAGGAAATGTTCGAGCGCCTGCTGCCGCAGCTGCGCGGGGCGCCCTTGGTGACCGTCTCGGCGCTGACCGGGCGCGGGCTCGACCGGCTGCATGCGGCGGTGCTGAGCGCCTATCGGGTGTGGAACCGGCGGATCGGCACCGCGAAGCTGAACCAGTGGCTGACGGCGATGACCGAGGCGCATCCGCCGCCGGCGCCGGGCGGGCGGCGGATCCGGCTGCGCTACATGACCCAGGTGAAGACCCGGCCGCCGGGCTTCGTCATCATGTGCTCGCATCCCGAAGAGCTGCCGGAAAGCTACCGGCGCTATCTGGTGAATGGCCTGCGCCAGGACTTCGACTTGCCGGGCACGCCGGTGCGGCTGTTCCTGCGCAGCCAGGGCGACAAGAACCCGTTCCGCAATCCGAAGTTCCACACCCCTTCGCGGCTGCGCAAGCACAAGCCGAAGGGGCTCGGCAAGGACGACTGAGGCCGGCGCGTCGGCCGCGGCGCAGCGGTGCAACTTCACGCTTGTCGGGCGATCTCGAAACCGTGCATTCTATCGGCGGCGGATTTGCGCCAGCTTGGCAAGTGTTTGACTTGCCCGGCACTTGGCGGGAGCCCGAAGCGACATAGGTCTTGGCTGGCAGCCGCGGACGGCAGGTCCGGGCGAGCGGCGTGCAAAGCGCGGCCACAAGACGACAGGAGGGGGCATGGAACTTCACGACACGCGCCAGATCGAGGCGAGTCCGGATCTGGTTTGGGCGGCGATCCTCAACCCCGACGTGCTGAAGGAATGCATTCCCGGATGCGAATCGATCAGCGGCACGCCCGAGGCGGGCTTCGAGGCGGTGGTGGTGCAGAAGGTCGGGCCGGTGAAGGCGCGCTTCACCGGGCTGGTGCAGCTGTCGGACATCGTCGAGGGGCAATCGCTGACGATCTCGGGCGAGGGCAAGGGCGGGCCGGCCGGTTTCGCCAAGGGCGGCGCCAAGGTGCGGTTCGCGCCGGAAGCCGGCGGCACCAAGCTGAGTTATGAGGTCGAGGCTTCGGTGGGCGGCAAGCTCGCCCAGCTTGGCAGCCGGCTGATCGACGGTTTCGCCAAGAAGATGGCGGATGAGTTCTTCGAGCGGTTCCAGGCGGCGGTGGAAGGCCCGGAAGCGCCGGAGCCCGCCCCCGCCGAAGGCGATGCCGCCGAGGGCGCGGGCGCCGAAGGCAAGAAAAAAGGCTGGTTCAAGCGGATGATCGGCTGAGGGCGGGGTGCCCGGCCGGCGTATTCAAGGGAGGTAGACAATGCCGAAAGTGACGATGCGCGTGAACGGGCGCGAGGTTTCGGGCGAGGTGGAGGGCCGCACGCTTCTGGTGCAGTTCCTGCGCGAGGGCCTGGGGCTGACCGGCACCCATGTCGGCTGCGACACCAGCCAATGCGGCGCCTGCACCGTGCATGTGAACGGGCTGCAGGTGAAGAGCTGCACCACCTTCGCGCTGGACGTGGACGGCGCCGAGGTGACCACCATCGAGGGCATGGCGAATGCCGACGGCTCTCTCTCGGTGATCCAGCAGGCGTTCCAGGACCATCACGGTCTGCAATGCGGCTTCTGCACGCCGGGCATGGTGATGGCGGCGGCGGCGCTGCTGAAGGAGAACCCCAAGCCGACCGAGGCGCAGATCCGCCACCATCTGGAGGGCAACATCTGCCGCTGCACCGGCTACCACAACATCGTCAAGGCGGTGCTTGCCGCCTCGGGTCAGGACGTCTCGGCGATCGCGGCGGAATAGTCGCGCCGCGCAATCGCCTACGACGGATCGAATGGTTGACGGATAAGGGAGGATCTAGATGCCTAAGGACGGGATCGGCGCCAGCATCAAGCGGCGCGAGGACGTGCGGTTTCTGACCGGAACCGGCCGCTACACCGACGACATCAACCTGCGCGGCCAGAGCTATGCCTGGTTCGTGCGCAGCCAGGTGGCGCATGGCAAGTTGAACAAGGTGGACACCACGGCGGCGGCGAAGATGCCGGGCGTGTTGCGCATCTTCACCGCGAAGGACTTCGAGGGTGTGGGCGGGTTGCCCTGCGGCTGGCAGATCCACGACCGGCACGGCAAGCCGATGCTGGAACCCAAGCACCCGGTGCTGGCCGAGGGCAAGGTGCGCCATGTCGGCGATCCGATCGCCGTGGTCGTCGCCGAGACCGAGGCGCAGGCGCGCGACGCCGCCGATGCGGTGGTGATCGATATCGACGAGCTGCCCGCCGTGCTCGACATGAAGGCCGCGGTTGCGGGCGGGCCGCTGGTGCATGACGATATCGGCTCCAACCTCTGCTACGACTGGGGCTTCGTCGAGGAGAACAAGGCCGCCACCGACGCCGCCTTTGCCAAGGCCGATCACGTCACCACGCTGGAGCTGGTGAACAACCGGCTGGCGCCCAATGCGATGGAGCCGCGCGCGGCGATCGGCGACTACGACTTCGCCACCGACATGCACACGCTCTATACCACCAGCCAGAACCCGCATGTGATCCGGCTCCTGATGGGTGCCTTCGTGTTGGGCATCCCGGAGCACAAGCTGCGGGTGGTGGCGCCGGATGTCGGCGGTGGCTTCGGCTCGAAGATCTACCACTATGCCGAGGAGGCCTTTGTCACCTTCGCCGCCAAGCAGCTGCGCCGGCCGGTGAAATGGACCGCCACCCGGTCGGAGAGCTTCATCACCGACGCCCAGGGGCGCGACCATGTGACCAAGATCGAGCTCGCGCTCGACAAGCAGGGCCATTTCCTGGCGCTGCGCACCGAGACCTATGCCAATATGGGCGCCTATCTGTCGACCTTCTCGACGGCGATCCCGACCTATCTGCACGGCACGCTGATGGCCGGCACCTACAAGACGCCGCATATCTACGTGAACGTGAAGGCGGTCTTCACCAACACCGTGCCGGTGGACGCCTACCGCGGCGCCGGCCGGCCGGAGGCGACCTATCAGATCGAGCGCGTGATCGACAAAGCGGCGCGCGAGCTGGGCCTCGACCCGCTGGAGATCCGCCGCCGCAACTTCATCAAGGCCGATGAGTTCCCCTATCAGACCCCGGTGGCGGTGGTCTATGACACCGGCGACTACGACGCCACGATGAACAAGCTCGAAAGCCTCGCCGACCTGGCCGGCTTCGAGAAGCGGCGGGCGGAAAGCGCCAAGGCCGGCAAGCTACGCGGGCTCGGCGTCAACACCTATATCGAGGCCTGCGGCATCGCGCCCTCGCATCTGGTCGGCCAGCTCGGCGCCCGGGCGGGGCTTTACGAAAGCGCCACGGTGCGGGTCAACGCAACCGGCGGCGTGGTGGTGATGACCGGCAGCCACAGCCACGGCCAAGGCCACGAGACCACCTTCCCGCAGGTCATCGCCGAAATGATCGGCATTCCGGTCGAAAGCGTCGAGATCGTCCATGGCGACACCGCCAACGTGCCGATGGGCATGGGCACCTATGGCTCGCGCTCGCTCGCCGTCGGCGGTTCGGCGATGGTCAAGGCGACCAACAAGATCATCGCCAAGGCCAAGAAGATCGCCGCCCATCTGATGGAGGCTTCGGACGCCGACATCGAGCTGAAGGATGGCAAGTTCTCCGTCGCCGGCACCGACAAGTCGGTGGAATGGGGCGCGGTCTGCCTGGCGGCCTATGTGCCGCACAACTATCCTCTGGAAAGCCTGGAACCCGGGCTGGAAGAGACCGCGTTCTACGATCCGTCGAACTTCACCTATCCCTCGGGCGCCTATGCCTGCGAGGTGGAGGTGGATCCCGACACCGGCCATGTGAAGGTCTGCGCCTTCACCGCGGTGGACGATTTCGGCAATGTGGTGAACCCGATGATCGTCGAGGGGCAGGTGCATGGCGGCATCGGCCAGGGCATCGGCCAGGCGCTGCTGGAACATGCCGTCTATGACGGCAACGGCCAGATGATCGCCGGCAGCTTCATGGACTATGCGATGCCGCGCGCCGGCGACCTGCCGTTCTACAAGGTGGACCATTCCTGCGCCACGCCCTGCACCCACAACCCGCTGGGGGTGAAGGGCTGCGGCGAGGCCGGGGCGATCGGCTCGCCGCCGGCAGTGGTCAATGCCGTGGTTGACGCCTTGCAGCGCGCCGGCAAGAAGGTCAGCCATATCGACATGCCGCTCAGCCCCTACCGGGTCTGGAGCGCGATCCAAAACGCCTGAGGGAGGGTGCAATGTACGCCTTTGATTTCGTGAAACCCAAGACCCTGGCCGAGGCGGTGAAGGCCTTGGGGGCGGAGGATGCCCAGGCGCTCGGCGGTGGCCAGACGCTGATCCCGACGCTGAAGCAGCGACTGGCGCAGCCGGCGGTGCTGGTGAGCCTGAGCGGGATCGCCGAACTGAAGGGGGTGAAGGCCGCCGGCGGCAGCCTGACCATCGGCGGCGGCACCAGCCATGCCACCGTGGCCAAGGAGGCGAAGGCCTATCCCGCGTTGGCCGCGCTGGCCGCCAATATCGGCGATCCGGCGGTGCGCAGCCTGGGCACGATCGGCGGCTCGATCGCCAACAACGACCCCTCGGCCGACTATCCGGCCGCGGTGCTGGCCTCGGGCGCGACGGTGGTGACCAACACCCGCGAGATCGCCGCCGACGACTTCTTCCAGGGGATGTTCACCACCGCGCTGGAGCCCGGCGAGATCATCACGGCGGTGCGCTTCCCGGTGCCGGAGAAGGCGAACTACCAGAAGTTCGAGCAGCCGGCCTCGCGCTTCGCGCTGGTCGGGGTGTTCGTGGCGAAATACGCCGCGGGCGTGCGCGTCGCCGTCACCGGCGCCTCGACCGAGGGGGTGTTCCGCTGGACCGAGGCGGAGAAGGCGCTGTCGGCCAATTTCGCCGCCTCGGCGGTGGCCGGGCTCGCCGTGCCGGGCGGCGAGATGATCGCCGACATCCACGGCTCGGCCGCCTATCGCGCGCATCTCATCAAGGTGCTGACCGGCCGCGCCGTCGCCGCGGCGGGCTGAGCGGACGCGAACCAGTTTGCGGCCGGCGTTCCCAGGGGAGCGCCGGCCGTTTCTCTTGCCAAGAAGTCTGTCGGCGGGGCTACCGGCGCGCCTTCAGGCCCGGCTGGCGAGATAGGCGGCGCAGCCGGTGAGCGCGGCGTAGTCGTCCTCGATGATCGACACCGAGAAATTCTGCATGAAGCCGGCGAAGCGGCCCTTGTCGCGGAAGGCCTCGGCGAAGCCGAGCCGGCCGAGATGGGCGGTGAAGGCACGGGCGACGCCGCCGATCAGGTAGATGCCGCCGAAGGGCAGGTGGATCAGCGCCAGATTGCCGACCTCGGCGCCGCAGAGCCGCACCCAGAGCCGGCCGGCCTCGAGCGCCAGCGGATCGCTGCCGCCGTCGAGCGCGGCCATGATCTCGGCGGCGGATTTTTCGGCCGGGGTGCCGGCCTCGGCAGCGGCGAAGGCGTAGAGCCGTTCCAGACCGCGGCCGGCGAGCACGTCCTCGACGCCGGGGAAGCCATGCGCGGTCTCGACGAAGCGGGCCAGCCGCAGATCGGCCTCGGTGCGGATCGGCATATTGGCATGGCCGCATTCGGAGGCGGCGACGATCCGGCCGCCGGGCGCCTCGTGCACCGGGGCAGCGTTGAAGCCGGTGCCGGCGCCGATCACCAGTTTGGTGGCATGGGCGGGCGCCTCGGGGCCCTCGATCACCGAACGCAGGCTGCCCGGCGCCAGCGCGCCGAGGGCATGGCCCTGGGCCTGCAGGTCGTTCAGGATCGCCACCTTCTCGGCGCCGGTGGCACGGATCAGCAGGGCGGCGTCGATGGTCCAGTCGAGATTGGTCAGATGCGCCACGCCGTCGCGCACCGGGCCGGCCGCGGCGACGCAGGCGCCGGCGCAATCGACCCCGCCTGCCTCGGTGATATAGCGGCGCAGCACGGATTCGAGGCCGGGAAAGTCGGCGTTGCGGTAGCGGCGGATCGAGCCTTCGCGCAGCACCGTGCCCTCGGCGAGGGCGACTCGCGTGTTGGTGCCGCCGATGTCGGCGACCAGCGAGTAGACGTCGGCGGGCAGGGTCATTGTGGTCTCCGGGATCAGCGGGCGAGCGCCTGGGCCAGCGCGTGATAGGACGCTTTCGGGGTGCGCCGCAAGGTTTCGAAATCGACATGGACCAGGCCGAACCGCTTTTCGTAACCGAGCGACCATTCATAATTGTCGAGCAGCGACCAGAGGTAATAGCCGGCGACCGGCACGCCATCGGCCAGGGCGCGCCGGACCTGGGCGAGATGCGCCTCGACATAGGCCAGGCGCGCGGCGTCTTCGCATTGGCCGGCAATCACCCGGTCGGCGTTGGCCATCCCGTTTTCGGTGACGTAGATCGGCAGACCGCGGCCGTAGTCGGAATGGGTGCTGGTGAGGAAGTGATAGAGCCCCTCGGGGTAGATCTCCCAGCCGACCTGGGTTTTCGGCAGCGGCCCCTCGACCTCACGGTAACCGGGCCAGGGGCCGGCCTCGGGCGCGACCAGCTTGCGGGTGTAGTAGTTGATGCCGAGCCAGTCGAGCGGGGCGCCGATGGTGGCGAAATCCTCCTGCCAGCCGGCCGGCAGATGCGGCTCCAGACCTGCGAGCGCCTCGGCCGGATAGCTGCCGTTGCGCAGGCCGGAAAGGAACCAGCGGTTGTAGATCGCATCGTAGCGGCGGGCGGCGGCGGCGGCTTCGGGCGTGTCCTCGGCCGGGGCAGCATATTCGAAATTGCACACCGCGCCGAGGTTCGTCATCCCGATTGCGCGCATCGCCTGGATCGCCTGGCCATGGGCGAGCAGGACGTGGTGCATGGCGCGGGCCGTGGCGCGGATGTCGCGCAGGCCGGGGGCGTGCAGGCCGAGGAAATGCGACAGCCAGGCGACGCACCAGGGCTCGTTGATCGGGGCGGCGGACCAGATCCGGTCGCCGATCCGGCGCATCAGCAGATCGGTGAAATCGGCGAACCAGCCGGCGATGTCGCGGTTGCGCCAGCCGCCGAGATCGGCCAGCGGCGAGGGGAGTTCCCAATGGTAGAGCGTCGCGGCCGGCTTCAAGCCACGGGCGAGCAGACCATCGACCAGCCGGTCGTAGAAGTCGAGCCCCGCGGGGTTCGGCTGGCCGCGGCCTTCCGGCAGCACGCGGGCCCAGGAGGTGGAGAAGCGGTAGACGTCGAACTGCGCGGCGGCGATCAGGTCGAGGTCTTCGTCGAGCCGGTGGTAGTGGTCGCAGGCACGGGTGCCGTTCTCGGCGCGGATCACATTGCCGGGCGTGGCGGCGAAATCGTCCCAATGGGTGCGGCCGGCGCCGCCATAGCCGTGGCCCTCGATCTGATAGGCGGAGGTGGCGACACCGAACTGGAAGCCTTCGGGAAAATCGGCGCGGCGGAAGCTCATTCTATCCTCGCTTGGGGGGCTGGCCCGGTGGACTGGCCGACCATCAACTCGGCCTCCAGCATGCGGGTTTGCGGCGGCTGGT
>JAKAJW010000235.1 GCA_021813645.1 Pseudomonadota bacterium
CGCGCAGCCGTTCGGAGCGGCGACGCAGGATTTCCAGCGTCGCCAGCATGGCGATGGAGATCACCACCAAGATCGTCGCCACGGCCAGGATCGCCGGGCTGATCTGCTCGCGGATGCCGTTCCACATCTGGCGCGGGATCGTCTGCTGGTCGGGGGCGCCGATGAACAGCACCACCACCACCTCGTCGAAGGAGGTGACGAAGGCGAAGAGCCCGCCCGAGATCACCCCCGGCAGGATCAGCGGCATGATCACCTTGAAGAAGGTCGTCGTCGGATTGGCGCCGAGGCTTGCCGCCGCCCGCGACAGCGAATGATCGAAGCCGACCAGGGTGGCGGTGACGGTGATGATGACGAAGGGGATGCCGAGCGTGGCATGGGCGAGTACGACGCCGAGATAGCTGCCGGCGAGCTTGAAGCCAAAGGTCTCGCGCAGCGAGAAATAGCCCCAGTGCAGGCCGAAGGGGTCGAAGCTCAGCCAAGGATAGGGCAGGCCGGGATCGGAGTAGAAGAAGAACAGCCCTGTCGCGGTGATGATGATCGGCACGATCATCGGCGAGATCAGCACCGCCATGATCGCCCGCCGATAGGGCATCTCGGGCCGCGACAGGCCGAGCGCGGCCAGGGTGCCGAGCGCGGTGGCGACGATGGTGGCGAAGAAGCCGATGAAGATCGAGTTCTTCGCCGCGTTGATCCACTTGGCGTTCTGCCACATGTCGGCCCACCAAGCCGCGTCGCGCTCATGACCCGGCGCCTGCATGCCGAAGGTCAGCAGCGTGTCGTACCACTTCAGGCTGTAGCCCGCAGGATCGAACTCCAGCATCTTCTTGGTGAAGGTGAAATAGGGCTGGGCGTTGAAGCTGAGCGGGATCACCACCAGGATCGGCGCGATCAGGAACAGCAGCACCGCGCCGCAGATCACATAGAGCGTGACGCGCCAAGCGCGTTCCAGCGGGGTTGCATAGACGGGAAGCGCCATCGGTCCTACCCCAACTTCAAATTGTCGATCCCCACCAGCCGGTCATAGAGCCAGTAGAGCACCAGAACCGCCGCCAGGAGCAGCGCCGCCAGTGCCGCGCCGAGCGACCAGTTCAGCGAGTTCTGCAGATGGAAGGCGATCAGGTTCGAGATCAGCTGCCCCGAGGCGCCGCCCACCAGGGCCGGGGTGATGTAGTAGCCGACCGCCAGGATGAAGACGAGAAGCGAACCCGCGCCGATCCCCGGCAGGGTCTGCGGAAAATAGATCCGGCGGAACGCGGTCCAGCTCGTCGCGCCGAGGCTGCGCGCCGCCCGCACGTAGGTCGGCGGGATCGGCCGCATCACCGAGTAGAGCGGCAGGATCATGAACGGCAGCAGGATATGCGTCATCGCCACGATGGTGCCGGTCTGGTTGTAGATCATCGCCAGCCGGTGGTTGTTGTCGATCAGGCCGAGCCAGACGAGGATGTCGTTCACCACGCCCTCGCGCTGCAGCAGCACGATCCAAGCGGTCGTGCGCACCAAGAGCGAGGTCCAGAATGGCAGCAGCACCAGGATCATCAGCAGGTTGGACTTGCGCAGCGGCAGCACGGCCAGCAGATGCGCCACCGGATAGCCCATCAGGAAGCACAGGAAGGTGATGCCGGCGGCCAGCAGGAAGGTGCGTTCGAACAGCATCACATAGATGCGCTGGTCCTTCGGCATCGGCACGATATCGCCATGCACGTCGCGGGTCCGGTCAAGCGCTGCGAGGTAGAAATCATCCGAATAGGCCGGCGAGACGCGCCGCATCGTCGCCCAGAGCATCGGGTCGCCCCATTGCGGGTCGGCGGCGATCAGCGCCTCCTTGTAGGGCGGCTGCATGTCGCGGGCCTTGCGCGCCGTCGAGGTGAACAGCGAGCGGGTGCCCGGCAGGTCGTAGTTCACCCGCGTCCCGGCCAGCGCCGCGGTGCGGGCCTTGGCCGCATCCTGCAAATCCAGCGCGACGGCGGCATAGGCCGCCTCGTCGGGCGCCGTGCCGGGCCGGTGGGTTTTGAACCATTCCACCGTGCGCGGCATGTTGGCGGAGAAGAAATCGTTGTGCATGGAGCGTTCGAGCAGCTGCCCGATCGGCAGCACGAAGCTCACGAGGATGAACAGCAGAAGCGGCAGGACGAGAAACAGCGCCCGCCGCCGCGCCCGCCTCTGGGCACGGCCCAGCGCCGCCTTCAACGGCTTGCCGTCCGCAGTAATCAGCGGACTCGTGGCGGCGGGGGCGGCAGAGGCATCGGTCATCGTGTCGGTCCGGAAAGGGGGGCGGCCCCGCGATAGGGCCGCCCCGGCATCGTCAGTTCGAGGCCAGCCAGGCGTTGAAGCGCTGCTCCAGCTCGGTGCCGTGGTCGGCCCAGAAGCCCGAATCCACCACGAAGGCGTTCTTCATGTTGTCCGGGTTGGTCGGCATGTTCGGCTTCATCTCGGTCGTCCCGTCCATGAACTTGCCGACGAGCGGCCCCGAGGACTTCCGCGCCGGGCCATAGGCGATCCACTTCGCCTGGTCGGCCAGCGCCTGGGTCGAGGTCGCATACTTCACGTATTCCAGCGCCTCCTTCATATGCGGCGCGCCCTTCGGGATCACGAACAGGTCCCATTCCATCGCCTGCCCGTCCCAAACGATCTTGAACGGCTTGTGGTCGACAACCTGGGCGTTGAACAGGCGGCCGTTATAGGCCGTGGTCATCGCCACCTCGCCATCGGCCAGCAGTTGCGGCGGCTGCGCGCCGGCTTCCCACCAGACGACGTCCTTCTTGATCTTGTCGAGTTCCTTGAACGCCCGGTCCACCCCTTCTGGCGTCCCGAGCACCTTGTAGACGTCGGCAGCCGGCACGCCGTCGGCCTCGAGCGCCATTTCCAGGTTCACCTTGGCACCCTTGCGCAGGCCGCGCTTGCCGGGGAACTTCTTGGTGTCGAAGAAGTCGGCGATCGTGGTGGGCGGGTTGTCCTTGAACTTCGTCGTGTCATAGCCGTAGACGGTCGAGAACACGATCGATGCCACCGCGCAATCCTGCAGCGCGCCCGGCAGGAAGTCCTTTGCGGCCGGGGTCCCGTCCGGTGCCGGCGGCAGCGTTGCCGGGTCGATCGGCACGATCAGCCCTTCGTCGCAGTAGCGCAGCGCGTCCGACATTTCGACGTCGGCCACGTCGGTGGTGACGTTGCCGGCCTCGACCTGGGCCTTCAGCGGCGTCGCCGGGTTGTCGGCGTCGATCATGTTGACGTCGATGCCGGTCTTCGCGGTGAAGGGCTTGTCATAGGCCTCCACCTGGCTCTTGCCATAGGCGCCCCCCCAGGACACGACGTTGATCGTATCGGCGTGGGCCGCCAGCGCGAGCGCCGAAAGCGCGGTGGTCAGTAGGGTAAGTTTCTTCATTATCAGTCTCCCTGTTGAACTTGGTCTTGCTCTTAGGTTTCGCGCGTCCTTCCTTGGGGATCAGCCCCCAGCCTCGGTCGCAGCCCGCCCCTACATCGGGTCGAGCGCACGGGCGTCCTGCGGCGCCCAGCCGATCTTCACCGTCTCGCCGGGCGAGAGCCGCCGCTGGCCCATGGTGTTGCGGTTCTTGATGACGAAATCCTCGGTGCCTGCGACCCGGAGCCGGGTGCGGAACAGGTCTCCCATATAGATGAACTCGAGCACTTCCGCCTCGATCATATGGGCGTCGGCGGGAAGCAGCTCGGGGCGGAACTCGATCCGCTCCGGCCGGATCGAGACCAGCGTCCTCTGCCCGGCCTGGGTCACGTTGACCGGCGTCGCATCGATCAGCTCGCCGGTGTCGAGCCGCACTGTGACGCGGCCCTTTTCGATCGCCTCGACCGTGCCGGGCAGCTTGTTGTTCTCGCCGATGAACTGCGCCACGAAGGAGTTCTGCGGCTCCTCGTAGAGCTCGGCCGGCGGGGCGAGCTGCTGGATCCGCCCGTCGTTAAAGACGGCGATCCGGTCCGACATCGTCAGCGCCTCGCCCTGGTCGTGGGTGACATAGACCACTGTGATGCCCAGGCTTTCGTGCAGGTGCTTGATCTCGAACTGCATGTGCTCGCGCAGCTGCTTGTCGAGCGCGCCCAGCGGTTCGTCCATCAGCACCAGCTTCGGCTCGAACACCAACGCACGGGCGAGCGCGATACGCTGCTGCTGGCCGCCCGACAGCTGGGCCGGCCGGCGGTTGCCGAAGGCGCCCATCTGCACCATGTCCAGCGCGCGCTTGATCTTCGACTCGCGCTCGCTCTTGCCGATGCCGCGCACTTCCAGCGGAAAGGCCAGGTTCTCGTTCACCGTCATATGCGGGAACAGCGCGTAGTTCTGGAACACCATGCCGATGCCGCGCTTGTGCGGTGGCACCATGTTGATCGGCTGCCCGTCGAGGCGGATCTCGCCATGCGTCGCCGTCTCGAAGCCCGCCAGCATCATCAGGCAGGTGGTTTTGCCGGACCCCGAGGGGCCAAGCATGGTCAGGAACTCGCCCTTGCCGATCGAGAGGTTCAGATCTTTGACGACCAGCGTTTCGCCGTCATAACTCTTCTGCACGCGATCGAATTCGACGAATCCGCTGCCCTTGGCCGCTGCGTTCACGTTGTCTCCCTGACCTTGCTCCACGGTCTGGCCGCGGTTGTGGTCCCGAATAAAACGAATGCGACCGCGCAATGCAACCGGCTTGTCGGATTTTTGGACGCGTCGCCCTGGCTGGGGAAATTGCGATCAGTTGCCCCGCCGGCTGCCTAGCGATTGAGCATCCCCCCGGACGCCCCCGCCGCCGCCGGAACCCGGAGGCAGGCCGCCGGTCGCGCTTGCCACATCCCCCCCCGGGGGGATATAGGGGGCCATGGTCCACGACTCGCATCCTGACATCGTTCTGCGGCTGAAACGCGCGCATGGACACCTGGCCAGCGTCATCGAGATGTTTGCCGCCGGCCGGCCCTGCCTCGATCTCGCCCAGCAGCTTCACGCGGTGGAAGCCGCGATCGCAAAAGCCAAGCGCGAAATGATCCACGACCATATCGAGCACTGTCTCGGCGAAGATGCCGACGACGCCCCGGCCAGCATCCGGGAGCTCAAAGAAATCACGAAATACCTCTGAGGGACCATGCGCGCAAAACTTCTCGACTGGTTCGGCTTCGGTGCCTCGGAACACGGGCATCATCACGACCACGGCCACACGCATGGCCACGGACATGGACACGACCATGGGCACGGCCACAGCCACGGCGTGATCGATGCCACCATCGCCTCCACCGCGCGCGGCATCTGGGCGATCAAGTGGTCCTTCGTCATGCTGATGGTCACCGGCCTGTTCCAGGTCGGCGTGGTGCTGGCCTCGGGCAGCGTGGCGCTCTTGGCCGACACGATCCATAACTTCGCCGACGCCACCACCGCCCTGCCGCTATGGCTCGCCTTCGCGCTGGCCCGCCGGCCGGCCACCCCGCGCTTTCCCTACGGCCTGGGCCGGGTGGAGGACTTGGCCGGCATCGTCATCGTCCTCATCATCCTGTTGAGCGCCGTGGTCGCCGGCTACGAGGCGATCGGCCGGCTGATCCACCCCCAGCCGGTCAGCCACCTCGGCTGGCTCACCCTGGCCGGGCTGATCGGATTTGTCGGCAACGAGGCGGTGGCGGTGTTCCGCATCCGCACCGGCCGCGAAATCAACTCCGCCGCATTGATCGCCGACGGCTATCACGCCCGCACCGACGGGCTGACCAGCCTCGCCGTGGTGGCGGGCGCATTCGGCGTCTGGCTCGGCTTCCCGTTGGCCGACCCGCTGATCGGCCTCGGCATCACCCTGGCGATCCTTGGCATCGTCTGGCAATCGGCCCGCGCGGTGCTGACCCGCATGCTCGACGGCGTCGACCCTGGCCTGATCGACGAGATCGCGCATGCCGCCGAACACGTCGAGGGCATCCGCGCCGTCGCCGAGGCGCACGCCCGCTGGCTCGGCCACAAACTGCATGTCGATGTCGCCGTAACCGTCGACCAGGGCCTGCGGCTCGCCGAGGCACAGGCGATCGCCGCCGCGCTGGAACAGGAACTGTTTCACCACATCCCCGCCCTTTCGGTGGCGCGGGTGCGTTTCGCCTGAACCGCCGGGCGCCCCGGCCGCTGGTGCCCGCGGCCGGATTTGAACCGGCACGCCTGACGGCTAGGGATTTTAAGTCCCCTGTGTCTACCGTTCCACCACGCGGGCACCGGCGGGTCGCGGAAGGTGACCTTAGCCGCGCCGCCCGGCGGCGGGAAGAGCGCATCGCCCGCTAAAGACTCTCGCCCGCCGGTTTCCCGTCCGGCGGTTTCAGCAGCATGTCGCGCTCCGGCAGCCAAGGGTTCAGCGCCAGCGCCGCGCGCAGGGTTCGCTGCGCCTCCGCGACCCGACCGAGCCCCATCAGCACCAGCGCCTTGCCGCTGAGCGCGCCGATATGGTTCGGCTCGACCGCCAGCACCCGGTCCAGATCGGCCAGCGCGGCGGGAAAATCGGCGGCGAGAAAGGCGACGAAGGCGCGCTGGTTATAGCCCTCCACGAAGTCCGGGCAGTAGGCGACGAGCCGGTCGAGCGTTGCCCGCGCCGCCTCGAGGTCGGCGTCGGCGCGCTCGGTCATGCCCTGGTCGAGCAGCGCCTGCGCCTTGGCATCGGGCGCGACCGTCTGCAGCCTCCAGTAGTCGTTCATCAGGAGCGAGGCCGCAGCCGCCGTCTTCGCCTGCTGCATCTGGGCGATCAGCGCGGCGCGCGCAACTGCGTCATCCGCCGCGGGCGGACAGGTCTGCGCCGCCGCCGGGGCGGCGAACAGCACGAGGGCGATCAACGGCCGCATGTCTCGAGGATGCGCCCCTCGGCCAGGAAATCAAGGCTAAAGCGGCCCTTCCTTGACCGCTTCCATCGCCACATAGGTCGACGAGGCGGCGATATGCGGCAAGGCGGAAAGCTTCTCGGCCAGCACCTGCCGATAGGCGGCGATATCGGCGGTGCGCACCTTCAGCAGATAGTCGAAGCCGCCGGCGATCATGTGGCATTGCTCCACCTCGGGGATCTGCCGCACCGCGCGGTTGAAGGCCTGCAAGGCCGCCTCGCGGGTGTCGGTCAGCCGGATCTGCACGAAGGCGACATGGGCCAGCCCCATCCGGATCGGGTCGAGCAGCGCCCGGTAGCCGGTGATCGTGCCGGTCTCCTCCAGCCGCTTCAGCCGCGCCTGGGTCGGCGATTTCGTCAGCCCGATGCGGCGCGCCAGTTCGGCGACCGATAGCCGCCCCTCGGCCGAGAGCGCAGCGAGGATGGCGCGATCGAAACGGTCGAGGACCTCAGGCGAATCGTCTGTCATGTGGATCACTTTCAGGTCAAACGTATCGCCTCGGGATGATCTTCGGGAGATCGCCCCGCGTCCAGCGCGATATGATGGACAAAACGAGGGACTCAGAATGGACCAGATCGCATATGACGGGCTCATCGGCATCGAGGCGCTCACGCTCGCGCCAGAGGGGCCGCTGCTCGCCCGGCTGATCGCCGAGGCCGGGCTCGACCCGGCGGCGCGGGCGCGGATCGCCGCGGCCGGGGCCGATCTGGTCCGCCGCATCCGCGCCAATGTCCGGCCGGGGCTGATGGAGGTCTTCCTGGCCGAATACGGCCTTTCGACCGAAGAGGGCATCGCGCTGATGTGTCTGGCCGAGGCGCTGCTGCGTGTGCCCGACGCGGACACAATGGACGCGCTGATTGAAGACAAGATCGCCCCCTCGGACTGGGGCCGCCACCTCGGGCGTTCGGCCTCCAGCCTGGTGAACGCCTCGACCTGGGCGCTGATGTTGACCGGCCGGGTGCTGGAGGACCGCGAGCCCGGCATGGCCGGCCATCTGCGCGCCGCCGTCCGCCGCCTGGGCGAGCCGGTGATCCGCTCCGCCGTCGCCCGCGCCATGAAGGAGATGGGCCGCCAGTTCGTGCTGGGCGAGACCATCGCCGCGGCGATGGAGCGGGCAAAGGCCACCGAAGCGAAGGGCTTCACCTATTCCTACGACATGCTGGGCGAGGCGGCGCGCACCGCCGCCGACGCCAGCCGCTACACCCAGGCCTATATCCGCGCGATCCGGGCGATCGCGGCCGCCTGCCGTTCGACCGACATCCGCGACAATCCGGGCATCTCGGTGAAGCTCTCGGCGCTTCATCCGCGCTACGAGGTGGCCAAGCGCGATCGCGTCATGGCCGAACTGGTGCCGCGCGTCCGCGCGCTGGCCGCGCAGGCCAAGGCCGCCGGGCTCGGCTTCAACATCGACGCCGAAGAGGCCGACCGGCTGGCGCTGTCGCTGGAGGTGATCGAGGCGGCGCTGGCCGATCCGGCGCTCGCCGGCTGGGACGGTTTCGGCGTGGTGGTGCAGGCCTACGGCCGCCGCGCCGGGCCGGTGCTCGACTGGCTCTACGCGCTGGCCTGCCGGCTCGACCGCCGGATCATGGTGCGCCTGGTCAAGGGCGCCTATTGGGACAGCGAAGTGAAACGCGCCCAGCAACTCGGGCTCGACAGCTTCCCGGTCTTCACCCGCAAGGCCGCCACCGATGTCAGCTATATCGCCAATGCCCGCAAGCTGCTCGGCATGACCGACCGCATCTACCCGCAATTCGCCACCCATAACGCCCATACCGTGGCCGCCGTGCTCGAGATGGCCACCGACAAGCGCGCCTTCGAGTTCCAGCGCCTGCATGGCATGGGCGAGCGGCTGCACGAATTGGTCCAGGCCGAGGCCGGCACCCGCTGCCGGATCTACGCCCCGGTCGGCGCGCATCGCGACCTCCTGGCCTATCTGGTGCGCCGGCTGTTGGAAAACGGCGCAAATTCCTCCTTCGTGCACCAGATTGTCAACAAGGAGGTGCCGCCCGAAACCGTCGCCGCCTGCCCCTTCGCCGCGGTCGAGGCGGTGCTGCCGATGCCCGGCAACCCGGCGATCCGGCGCGGACCCGACCTGTTCGGCGCGCGCGGAAACGCCCGCGGCTGGGATCTCGCCGGCAGCGACGACCTCACCGCCATCGCCGCCGCCCGCTCGCCGAGCCGGCACCAGGTCTTTCATGCCGCGCCGCTGCTTGCCGTCGAGGCGAAGCCCGAGCCGCCGGCGCCGATGACCAATCCCGCGCGCCCCGAGGAACGGGTGGGCACGGTCGCTGCCGCCTCGGCCGCCGATATCGCCGCCGCCTTCACCAGCGCCCGGCCCTGGCGCGCTCAGGCGTCCGAACGCGCGGCGGTTCTGCGCCGCGCCGCCGAGCTCTACGAGGCCGAATATGGCGCCATCTTCGCCCTGCTCGCCCGCGAGGCCGGCAAGACCCTACCCGACGCGGTGAGCGAACTGCGCGAAGCCGCCGATTTCCTGCGCTACTACGCCGCCGGGGCCGAAGATCTCGCCGCCCCGCCGCGCGGCATCTTTGCCTGCATCTCGCCTTGGAACTTCCCCCTGGCGATCTTCACCGGCCAGATCGCCGCCGCGCTGGCCGCCGGCAATGCCGTGCTCGCCAAACCGGCCGAGCAGGTGCCACTGATCGCCGCCCTGGCGGTTCGTCTGCTGCATCAGGCCGGGGTGCCGGAAAGCGCGCTCCAACTGCTGCCCGGCGACGGCCGGGTGGGCGCTGCCCTGACCGCCGACCCCAGGCTCGGCGGCGTAGCCTTCACCGGCTCGACCGAGACCGCCCGCGCCATTCGCGCCGCAATGGCCGAGCACGGCAACCCGACCGCACCGCTGATCGCCGAAACCGGCGGCATCAATGCCATGGTGGTCGATTCCACCGCCCTGCCGGAACAGGCGGTGCGCGACATCCTGGCCTCGGCCTTCCAATCCGCCGGCCAGCGCTGTTCGGCGCTGCGCTGCCTCTATCTGCAGGCAGACGTCGCCGCCGGCGTCACCGAGATGCTGTTCGGCGCGATGGACGAACTCAACCTGGGCGACCCCTGGGACCTGTCCACCGACATCGGTCCGGTGATCGACGCCGAGGCCGAGGCCGCCATCTCCGCCTATATCGCCCAAGCCCGGGCGGAAGGCCGGGTGCTGAAGGAGCTCAGACGGCCCGCCGCCGGCCATTTCGTGGCGCCGGCGGTGATCCAGGTCGCCGGGATCGCCGAAGTCACCCGCGAAGTCTTTGGCCCGGTGCTGCATCTAGCCACTTTCGACGCGGCCGAGATCGATCAGGTGATCGCCGATGTGAACGCCGCCGGCTACGGGCTCACCTTCGGCCTGCACAGCCGGATCGACGACCGCGTGCAGCAGCTCGTGGCCGGGCTGAAGATCGGCAACATCTACGTCAATCGCAACCAGATCGGCGCGGTGGTCGGCAGCCAGCCGTTCGGCGGCGAAGGCCTGTCGGGCACTGGCCCGAAGGCGGGCGGCCCGGCCTATCTGGCCCGCTTCACCGCCGGCCCCTGCCCCACCGGCGGCACCTGGGACGGCCCGGCCGCGACGGCGCGCACCCAGGCGCTGCTCGACGCCGCCCGCCCGCCGCTGGGCGCGGTGCGGGTCAGCGACCTGCCTGGCCCGACGGGCGAGTCGAACCGGCTCTCGCTCTTCGCCCGCCCGCCCGCGCTCTGCCTCGGCCCGGGGCCGGAAGCGGCCGCGCGCCAGGTCGCGGCGGTGCAGGCCGCCGGCGGCGTCGCGGTCGCCGTCGAGGGCCAGCTCGACCCCGCCGCGCTCGCCACGCTGACCGGCTTCTCGCAGGCCATCTGGTGGGGCGCGGCGGAAACCGCCCGGGCCTATGCCCGGGCGCTGGCCCGCCGCGACGG
>JAKAJW010000292.1 GCA_021813645.1 Pseudomonadota bacterium
ACCCTCGGCCGCGATCCAGACCATCCAGCCGGTGCGCGGCACCAGCCGGATCCACGCGCCATCGACCCAGAAGGCGATGTTCAGGTCCCACCCGGACCAGAGGCCGGTCGCGCCCGAGTTTACCAGATGCCGGTTGCCGTCGGCGGGGCTTGCGGGCGGTGCAGTCCGCGTGCGGTCGAGGACCGAAAGCTGCACCATCGCATCGAGCAGGCGCAGCGCCTCGTTGTGCGTGACGTGCTTCTGCGCCTGCGCGGCCAGAAGGTAGGGCAAGCCCAGATGGGTAGTGGTGTCGGACATTTGGGTTCCCGTGGGTTGGGATCAGAATTGCAGCGTGACCGCGGCGGGCGTGCCGCGGCCGAGGCGGTTCGAGAGCTGGAAGATGCGGATCGCCAGTGTCTGGCCGGGCCCGAGCGGTGCGCCCCAGTCGGCGGTCTGCTGGGCAGCGGTATAGAGGACGGAGGTCGTGCTGGCGGTCAGCGTGCGCTTGACGGCGGCCCCGTCGAGGATCTGGACGTCGTAGGATTCCTGGTCCTCGGCCAGCGGCACCTCGACCTGTTCCCAGGCATCCGCGACCAGTGCGCGGGAGCGGCGCGTCCAACGGATGGTCAGATCGCCCGGGTTGCGGGCCGTTCGCCACGGCTGTTCGACATGGACAGGGGCGAAGGGGACAAGGCCCCGCCCGGTCGGGGTGAAGCCCAGCGCGGCATAGCTCGCGTCGCCGACGGCGCGCGCGGCCGGGCCCACGCGCCAGTTCCAAGGCAGACCGAGATCGGCTTCGGCGATGGGCAGCGAAGACAGCGCGGTGTCCAGAACCACAACTCGCGCGCCAGCCGGTGTCGGATTGCCCATGGCATGTTCCGTTCCGCGCTGGCCTCGCAACAGGCGGGTCAGGCGGTACCGGCCGGGGGCGATCAGTTCGGCTCCGCCCGCCTGGGCGATCTCCCACTGGCCAGAAGCGGACTCGATCGCCAGTGCGTTCGCCCCGCCGAACAGCGCCACGTCCGTCACGCTTTCCAGCGTTCCAGACAGCAGATCGACCACCAGAGCGTTGCCCAGATCGAAGCGCGAGGTCGGCCCCGGAAAGAAGTCGAACGCCAGCGTGCCGATCCGGGCCCGACTGCCGAAGGTGGTCAGGAGGTTGAAGCCATCCGTTGACGCGCTGCGGAAGACTGCGATCTCACCCAGCCAAGGGCTGGCATGGGTGGCAAGCAGGGGGCGATGGGCGAGCTGGTCCTCGGAAATCTGCGGCAAATCCAGCATCACCACCTCGGGCGTGCCGAAGACGACGGGGCTGGCGAGCGAGGCCGGGCGCGGATCGCCGGGTGGAAGATCGTAGGCGGCCCGGTCCTGGCGCACCGCCTCCATCCCGCGCGCCTCGGCATCTGCGACCGAAACGAGGCGGAATTCCACCTCACGGCCATCATGCGCGAGCCGGATCACGTCGGAAGGGTCGAGGGCGAGCCGCGATGGCGGCAGGCGGAAGGTGGCGCTTTCCCGGCCGATCCAGGCTTCCATCAGCGCGCGGCGGCAGCGGCGTTCGGCCTCCTCGGGTGGGATCGCCATGGGGAAGCTTTCCGAAGCGATCCGGGCGGTGTCGACGGTGATGCGGCGGGCTTCCACGAGGGCCGCGTCGTAATCCTCGTCGGCGCGGGCGACCTGCCACTTCAGGGCTTGGGGCAGTTCGGTCTCCTGGCCGCGCGTCAGTTCGAAGGCTTCGCCCTCACGGCTGGCGACCAGATCGTCGATGGCCAGCGTGGCGACCGAAGCCCGCCCGCGCATTACGAAGCGGATCACGCCCTCGGTCTCGATGGCATCGAAGCCGAAGTGGCGGGCCAACGTGGAAATCGACGCGCGAGGGCTTTCCAGCGCGCCAATCACATAGCCCTCGACCGCGCCCCAGAGGCCGGAGACGTCGATGAGGTCTTCCGCCAACCCCGCACGCAGGCAGAGGTGGCGCACGAGGGCGGCGAGCGATACTGCACCGAGCCGCCCTGTCAGCCAGTGACCGAGCCGCCAATTCGGACCGTCCGTCCAGATGCCGGTCAGTTCCGGAAAGAACGGATAGGGCCGCGCGTCCCAGGTCCAGGCGGCGCATTCGGGGGCATGGACCATCCGGCCGCCATAGACGGACGACGTCGGGTTGTTCGCGCCCTGGCCCCACCAGAGATAGCTGGCTTCCAGATAGGCGCGCTGGATGGCGTCGTCGCGCCAGCCGCGCGAGAAGTACGGGGTGAAGCTCTCGGACGACTTCGGGTCGAAGAAGACGTTCGGCTGGTTTGTGCCCCGGTCGGTGGCGGGGCACCCCAGTTCGGTGAACCAGACGGGCTTTGACTGCGGCACCCATGCCGTGGGCGTGCCGCTCTCCACCCCGCCCGGCCGGTTGAAATGCGCGTTCGACCACCAGGCGGCGAGATCCTTGTAACGAAAGACCCGGGGCTTACCCGCGCCGCCATCGGTGATCGGAGTGCGGATCTGCGCCGACCGTTCCGCGGCCGAGGAATAGAACCAGTCGAAGCCCTCGCCGCCTGCGATGTTGGCCTGCAGGTAGGCCCGGTCATGGATGCCGGGCCAACCTGCGGCAGCATCGGCATGGTCGAACCCGTCGCGCCAGTCCGAGAGCGGCATGTAATTGTCGATGCCGATGAAATCGATGTTGGCATCCGACCAGAGCGGGTCGAGGTGGAAATACACGTCGCCCGATCCATCCAAAGGGTGGTGACCGAAGTATTCCGACCAGTCGGCCGCATAGCCGATCTTCGGCCCAGCGCCGAGGATGGCGCGCACGTCGGCAGCAAGGGATTTGAAGGCGATGACGGCAGGATAGGTGCTGGCGCCCGCGCGGATGGTGGTGAGGCCGGGCATTTCGGAGCCGATCAGGAAGGCATCGACGCCGCCTGCCGCTTTGCACAGATGCGCGTAGTGCAGGATCATCCGGCGCAGCGACCATTCGCCGACCGGGCCGGTCCAGCTGACATTGGTGCCTGACACGCTGAAGTTCGCGGGCGCCGCCGTGCCGAACAGTGCCGACACCTGCGTGGCAGCGGGGGCGGTCTTGTCCACCGACCCTGCAAAACCCGCAGCCGGGGAACAGGTGATCCGCCCCCGCCAGGGGAATGTCGGCTGGCCCAAGGCAGCGGCATTGGCGCTGTAGAGATTGGGCTTGGTGTTGCCGGGCGGCACGTCAAGCAGCAGGAACGGATAGAAGGTGACCCGCAACCCGCGCGCCTTCATCTCCTGAATGGCCTGCACCACCGCGAAATCCGCAGGCGTACCGCCATAGACCGGGCGATCCTCGGCATCTCGGCTGACCAGAAACGCGTCAGCACGACTGACGCCATTCACGACCCAAGGCAAGGGTGTGGTGGTCTTGGCCGCGACCTCGACGCCCGGCCGCACCTTGCAGTTCCCGGCGCGCAGATCATCGCCAAACCAGGCCACGACGAGGCTGACGCTTTCCACTGCCGGGGCCATGGCCTGCAGCCGATCCAGTGCCACGACGATGTCAGCGGTGTCGGTGATCGCGTTCAGGTTCTCGGCCACAGTCGCGCCGCCCGCGCCGGTGGTCTTCTTGACGGGCGCGGTGGCATAGCTGAACTCGCCCGAGGCGGGGATCATCGTCACGGCTTTGACCAGCCCCTCGGCGGTGTCCGGATCCGCGAGCGGCCGGAACACCTCGAAGCTGAGCTGCGGCAGGCGATTGCCGTAGGTCGCAAGCGGCAGTTCCTCGAAGACGACATAGGCGGTGCCGCGATAAGCGGGCGTGTTGGCCGCGCCCATCTTCGCGGCGATGAACGGATCGGCCGCCTGCGTCTCGCTCCCCGGATACCAGCGCCATGTGATGCCGGTCATGTCGAGAGGCTTGCCATCGGCCCAGATGCGGCCGATGCCGGTGATCGGCCCTTCGCAAAGCGCCACGGCAAAGCTGGCGTAGTACAGGTACTCGGTGGTCCGGACCTTGCCGCCACCACCGCCCTTGCCGCCGCCCTGTGTCGTGGTCTTCGTCTCCTCGCGGAAATCCGTGGCCCAGACGATGTTGCCGCCGATCCGCATGCGGCCGTAGAGGCGCGGGATAATCGCGCCCTCGGTCGCGGATGTGATCCGCAGACTATCGAGGCGCTGGCCTTCGATCTTCTGCGCGGGGGCCAGCGAGGACACGATCCAGCTGTCGACCACCGACCCGATGGTCGAGCCGATGAAACCGCCGATGGCGGCCCCGGAAAAGCCGAGGATCGCGCCGCCGAAGGCCCCGCCGATAGCGGAACCGACAGCGCCGAGGACGAGCGTGGCCATGTGGAAATCTCAGCGTGCAGGGAACAGGAAGGCGAAGGCGATCCGCCGCCGCCAAGTAGGTGTCAGCGGTTCCTCGATCACGCCCAGGCGCTCATAGGCGTGAAGAAAGGTCTCGTGACCGGTCAGGATCCCGACATGCTTCGCGATGGCGCCGGGCATCATGCGGAACAGGACCAGCGCACCGGGCCGAGCCTCGGATGGATCAAGTTCCGGCATCATCGCACGCGCCCCTTCGGCCAGCACCTCCCTCGGCCCGGTCTCGCCCCAGTCCCGGCTGTAGGGCGGCATCGGGAAGGGCTCCGGCCCGACGACTTCGCGCCAGACGCCACGCGCTAGGCCGAGGCAATCGCAGCCGACCCCGCGCAGGCTGGCCTGGTCATGGTAGGGCGTACCGAGCCAGGATCGGGCGACGGCGATGACGATGGCGGGATCGGCGGTCGGAACTGGCGCAGTCACAGCACCGCCCCCTCGTGCCCGCCGTCCTTCGTGGCATAGCGCAGCACGGCATCTTGGCCTGGGATGTAGGGGAAGCCCCGGAAGTTGGCGACATTGGCGAACTTCGCACCACAAGTCGCGATCCGCTTGTCGCAACCCGCCCGGACCACGAAGGCATCCGTCGCCATGATCGGGCGCACCGGGGCTTCCAGCAGGGTCAGGATCGCCACGCCACCGACGAGGTCATGCGACAGCACCTCGACCCGTCGCCCGGCATTCGCGCCGCTGTTCCATTCGACCAGGCCAAAGGCGAACCAGCCTGCCGCGAAGGTGCCGAGGCTGGAAGCTGTGAAGGCCCGGTCGCGCAGCACATCGATGACCGCACCGGTGCCCTTGAAGGCCGGGGCATCCAGGTTCACCCCGCAGCGCGCATCGCCCAGCGCGGCATCGCAGCTGGCCTGAAACGTCCGCCCGACGGTCTGGCCGAGGACATGGGCAAGGCTTCGCACCTCGGCCACAAAGGCCAGCCGCCCGCGCCGGATCTGGCCGATGGCCCCGCGCCGTAGGAGCACACGTTGCGCAGGGGCCGACCAGTTCACGCGCCAGACCTCGACTGCCGCATTGTCCCACCGGCCGTCGAGGATGTCGGTCTCGGTGATGCGGTCGGAGGTCAACACGCCTTGCGCGTCCTGCGCGTCGACCGAGAGGTCAGAGCCCGACCGGACCTCGGAGGCGGTCAGCCCGCTTTCCGGCTCGAACTCGGTCCCGTCGAACGACAGGGTCCGGTCGTGGTCGGTGAAGCCGAAGGTCACGCCATCGGCCCGGGTGATCCGCCAGCACCAGGCGAGCGTCGTCGTGCCCTCGTCGAGATGTGCCTGCAGCGCGGGCGAGAGGGATTTCACTTCCGCCCCCAGCCGCGCAGCAAGGCCACGGACGCCAGCAGCGAAGACACGACGCCACCGGTCGCGCCGGTCAGGGCATAGAGATTGAAGGGGTGAATATCGAGCGTGCCGGTGGCCAGATCGAATTCCGCCAGGCCCGCCACGGCGAGGCCGGAGGCGGCAAGGCAGGCCAGGTAGACGAGGCCACGTGCGAGGGTCCAGTTCATGGTCATGCTCCGATCAGGGTCTTGAGGAAGGTAGAAATGCGGGTGGTCAGGCTCGGCACCGCCTGCACGGGCGCGGGGTCGGCGGCGGCCGTGGAGGGTGCGGGTGACATGGGGATCGACTGTGGATTGAGGGGCGGGCGCAGCAGTGCCAGCGCCTCGGTCTCGCTGAGCCGCCGGATCGGCCGTGAGAATTCGACCCGGCCGTTGCGGTCGACGGCCCAGACAGGGATGGTGCCGGCCGGATAGCGGCCCTTGGCGAAGAGATCGCGTTCCGCCTCGCGTCGGGACCGGATGGCGGCGGGCTTGAGCCAGCCCATGAATGCTGCAGCCGCTGCTACCCGGTTGCCCGCGTTCAGGTGCAGCGTCAGCGCGGCCTTGGCGATGCCGCCGGTATTGTAGTGGAAGGAGACCAGCGCATCGAACTCGTGGGGTTCCAGCGGCACCTTCACGGCGCGCAGCACTTCGGCCTCGTAGGCGGCGAGATCGGCGCGGAACAGCCGGAACGCCTCGCGGATCCCGGCGTCGAGATCGATTGGCATCCCGCGCGGCATCCCTGCTGGATCGGGCGGACCGGCGGCGGGGGTGTGACCGATGCCGAAGGTCCAGACGTCCTTCACATCGAGATAGGGTCCGGGCACGACGCCTTCGTGCCGGATCAGGGCCAGTAGCCCCCGATCAGAGGTTTGCATGGGATTACCCGAAGGTTGAGAGGAAAAGGATCAGGACGGCGACCGCGAGGCCGATGCGCAGCCGGTGGGCAAAGGCCTGTCCGGGGTTGGCGGGATCGCAGCGCAGCGAGCGGGCAAGGCGAAGGATCTCATGCATCGGCGTCATCCTTACCGGCGCGGCGGAGCCTGGCGAGGATCAGCTCGATGAAGGCCGCCCCGAAGACGCCGACCAGGTAGGCAGCCGAACCGACCGCCCCGCCCGCAGCGACGGCGCCATCGGGCAGACCGAGCCAGCCCGCGACGATTACGATGGAAAAACTGCCCATCCCGGCAGCGATCAACCCGCCGAGCAGGACATGCCGCAGGGCTTCACGCAGCGCCATGCGGGTGGTCAGGGCATTGGTGGCACCGCCCAGCGCACCCCAGAAGGCCAGCATCAACGCCGTCGAGGCGGCGATCTCGCGCAAGAGGTGGGACCAGAAGGATTCGTCGTTCATGTGCGGATTTCCACGAGGGGGATCGATGTGATCGACCCGAGCCGTTCGAGGTCGAGGGTGACATCGAGGGCGTCGGTGTCGAAGCGGACGGGCACGTCGAATTCGAAGCCCGCGGTGATCGCCACACCCGCGGCGGGGGCGGTGGTGAAGGTAACGAGGCCGGTGATCGTGGAAACCGACCAACCGGAGGCTTGGGGGGCGCCGTTCAGGGCGATGGTGACGGTTCCTGTGACGGGCTTGGTGATGGCGCGCGTCCAGGACTGTGCGCCCGAGGTATAGCGCTTGGTCAGCTGAAAGGTGTTCGTGCTGCCGTTGCCGGTGCCGATGGGCTGATCGGTCGGCCCCGGCGTCTGCGATGGCAGGCAGGATTTGAAGTCGGCCCAGTCCTTGAACCTGAAACCATACAGGCGGCCGTTCCTCGCTTCGAAGAAGGCGACGACCGCCGCCAGATCGTCGGCGCGGCGGATGCCGTAGGCGACGTCATAGCGGCGGCGCGAGTTGGCCCAGCTGGCGTTGCGCTCCTCGGCACCGCTTGCCAGTTCGACGATCTGGGTGCGGCGTTCGGGACCGCCGCGCGCCCCGCGGCTGATGTTGTCCGGAAAGCAGACTTCGTGGAAGGCCATCACATCCCCCTCCGGCCCAGCGACACGGCGCGGGCAATGTCGCTCGCGACCTGCGTGCGGGACTGCCGGAGGCTTTCGGCATCGCGGGCGTTGATCGTGACATTGACGGTCGAGGCGCCCGACTGGCCGTATCCTGCCGCCTCCCTGCGCGAGAGGACCCGCTCCCCGCGTTGCAGGATCGCTGGCACCTCGTCGGGCCGCAGCCCAGGCCAGCCCCCGTTGTGCATGCGCGGGGCACCCGCAAAGGCCAGCGCCGGGACCATGCGTCCGGGACCAGGGGCACCGACTATCCCGCCCGCATGCAGGATGTTGGCGAATATCCCGCCCGCGCCGCCCAGCGCTCCGGAAAGGGCGTTTGCGATGGGACCGAGGATGAAGCGGCGGGCGGCGAGCTTGGCCAGGTCGGCGATCATCGAGGTGACCAGGTCGCGAAAGTCGAGTTCGCCGGTCTTCACGAAGTCGCCGATGGCGTTCTCCGCGCTCTGGAACGCGCCCACCAGCGCGCTGCCGATATCCCCGCCGATGTCGCGCGCCTTGGCGGCGTAGTCGGCAAGTGCGGCCGTGACGGCTTGCCAGCCGGTCAGAGCCTGCTCGGCTCCGGCGGCGGTGTCGGACCCTGCCTGCCGCCCAGCCGCACCAGCGCGACCTGCCGCGCCGCCGGTCTCGTCCAGTTCTTCGCCCAGTGCCCCGGTCGCAGCAGCGGCGTCCGCCAGAGCGGTCTCGGCATCGGCCCCCGTGCCGGTCACGGCATCCTTCAGCGCCTGCCAGCTGGCCAGCGGCCGACCGGCAGCATCGGCCAACATGCCAGCCGCTTCGCGATAGCCATCGGCTCGGCCACGGGCGTCATCGGCCATGGCCCCGAGGCCGAGGTCGGGTGGTTCGAGGTAGGTCCGCGCCAGCGCCGCCGAGAAGGCATCCGCGGCGGCGGCGCCAGCGGCCGTTGCCGCACCTTCGAACGGATTGCCGATGCGGCCCAGTTCCACCGGATCGAGGATACCGATCCGCACGCCACCTTCGCCCGTCGCCCATTCGGGCAGAAGTGCCAACGCCGCGTTCAGGGTCTGGATGAAGCTGTTGATGCGGGTGACGACGCCGTTCAGCATCGCCTCGACGCCGGAGATCAGCCCGTTAGCCGCCTGGAAGGCGAAGTCGCCGATGGCCCCGGGCAGGCTGCCCCAGATCGCCACGGCCGCGTCATAGGCGCCTTGGAAGATTGCAACTGTCCGGTCGCCGAAGCTGACCACGCCTGCGATGGTGCCTTCCAAGGCCGATAGCCCGGCCGCCTTCAGCCCCTCCCATCCGGCCGCCATGCGGGCGAGGGCCGCGTCCAAGGACAGGCCGATGCGCGACCAGACCTCGCGCGCCAGGTCGCCCAGAAGCCGGAACGCCTCGCCCACGCCGCCGACACGGGCCACCAATAGCGAGAACTGATAGACCAGCTCGCCTGCGCCGACGATCAGCGCCCCGATGCCGGTGCGGATCAGCGCGCCGCGCAGGAACACCAAGGCCGTCGCAAGGCCGCGCACCGACAGGGCCGCTGCCGCCATGCCAGCCACCCAGCGCCCGGCCATGACGGCGGCGAAGGTCGCGGCATAGGTCGCAAGCCGCCCGAGGTTGTCGAATAGCGCCGTGATCGCCCGCCCGATGGGGCCGGTCGCGCGTGCCATGTCGGCGAGCTTTGTGGCGATGGACTCCAGCGCAGGGGCGACAGCCACGGTCAGCCGGTTGACAAGGCCGGTCCAGATCAGGCTGAGCCGCGCGATGGCGTCGCCCGTCCGCTCGATCTGGGCGGCGTCGGCCGCGCTGACCGCCACCCCGAAGTCCTGAACATCGCGCGCGGCATCGCGCAGCGTGGCGCTGTCGATCCGCAGGAAGGCCAGCGCCGCCCGGTCGCCGAAAAGGTCGGAGGCCACTGCGGCACGTTCCGCCTCGGGCACATAGCGGGCCAAGGCGTCCTGAATGGCGACGATGCGCTGGTCGAGCGGAAGGGCCTGCAACTCGGCTGCGGTCAGGTTCAGCCGCCGCAGCGCGCCGACGGCCGCGCCCGAGCCGCTGGCCGCCTCCGACAGGCGGGTGGTCAGCTTCTTCGTCGCCTGCTCGATCTCGCCCATCGAGACGCCCGCCAGTTCCCCGGCCCAGGTCAGGGTCTGGATGCTCTCGACGGTCGTTCGCATCGACTGCGCGAGTTTCGCCTGCGCGTCGATGTTGGCGAGCCCCGAACGGACCATTGCCACCCCCGCCGCAGCCGCGGCAGCAGCGACAGCCGCCAGCGCGATCCCGGCCCGGCGCGCGAAGCTCGCCAGCCGCGTGTTCGCCAGTTCCATCTCGGAGGACAGGCGGCCGAAGCCACGAGCACCGGCCTCACCGATCCCCTCCAGTTCAGCGCGCACCTGGCGGCCGCCCACGGCGGCAAGCCGGACGGACACACGTTTCTCGGCCATGGGATCGGAGCTCCGGGTGGAATGGGGTCAGTCGGGGTGTGCCGCGATCTGTTCGTTGACGCGGCGGACCATCACCGCCTCGAGGGCGGGCAGCAGTTCGGCGATAGCGGGCGGGGAGATACCGAGGGCGTTCCCCAGCGCCAGCGCCGCGCCCATGTCCCAGCCGATCACCGCGCCGGGGACGACGCGCATCTGCCCGCCGAGGCGCTGCGCCAGGTCCCATACCTGCGCGCCCTCCAGCGTCCGCGGCTGGTTCAGCCGTGCGGGGCAGTCGGGACAGGTTGTTCCGCAGGCCGCGCAGTAGCCGTCGCCCCCACTGAGCGACCAGTCGGCAAGGGCGCAGAGCCGTTTTTTTCCGCGTCCAGCAGGAGAGCCTTGGCGACATACAGGGTCTGGAACGCCTCGAAGGCGGGCCAGAGATCGAGAAACGCGTCGATGGCCTCAGGGCTCGGATCGATGGGATTGCCATCGGCATCGCCGATCCCCTCCCAGTCGAGGATCGCGCGCCGGGCCAGCGCCCTGGCCATCGCGAGCGCGGCTTCCTCGGTCGCGGCCCCCTCGGGAAGATCGGCAATCGCCGGATCGGCACGCGCGGACACCATCAGCGCGGTGGTCAGGGGACGTAGCTTGACACGCACGCCGGGGATGAGAT
>JAKAJW010000258.1 GCA_021813645.1 Pseudomonadota bacterium
AGGATGCCGAACTGGAACTCGTCGAGCGAGAGCTCCTTCTTGATCTCGATACCGATGATGGAAAAGATCGTCCACACCGCGAAGCAGATGGTGAAGGCGATCGTGCTCAGCCCCAGGGCGCGGTCCTGGTCCGCACGCGGAATCTGGCTCTCGGTTTGCATGGCTGTCCCTCCATTCGGGCCGCCGGCGCCTGGCCGGTCGGGATGCCCTGCTGTCGCGAACAACCCCGATGGGAGACTTGATCCA
Organism: Pseudomonadota bacterium; assembly: GCA_021813645.1. GTDB lineage: Bacteria > Pseudomonadota > Alphaproteobacteria > Rhodobacterales > Rhodobacteraceae > Solirhodobacter. The sequence goes on from JAKAJW010000258.1 coordinate 247, forward strand.
GATCAGAATGCAAGAAAAACCTTTTAAAATAAATATGATAAATGAAAATGTCAGGTGTCGTGGGAGGGTGGGTCAACCGGCGTCGTGCAGCGTCCCGGCCAAGGGTTGACTTCCCTCTGCGGCATACTTGACTATTATCAAGCTGAGCTTGGGGGCAGGGATGCTTGAACGCGACTTTCCAGAGATTCGGGCGCTGCCCCTCTTCGCCGAGATCGCGCCGGAGAATTTCGAGGCGCTGATGCGCGGCGCCTACCTGCAGACGTTTCCGCCGCAGATCGAGCTGATCCGCGAGGGCGACCCGAGCGATTTCCTGCATGTCGTCGTTGAGGGCGCGGTGGAGCTTTTCGCCGCCTGGAACGGGCGCGAGACGGTGATGCAGCTCGTCCACCCGGTCTCGACCTTCATCGTCGCCGCGACGATCCGCGACGCGCCCTATTTGATGTCGGCCCGCACCCTCGAGCGGGCACGGATCGTGCTGATTCCCTCGCAGGACATCCGTGCGGTCTTCGCTGCCGACCCTGCCTTCGCCCGGGCGGTGGTCGCGGAGCTCGCGCAGTGCTACCGGGTCGTGGTGAAACACACGAAGGGTCTGAAGCTGCGCAACGGGCTGGAGCGGCTGGCGAACCATCTCCTGCGCCAGCGCGCAGCGGCGGGCGGCGCGCCGGCCTTCGAGCTCGAGGTGGAGAAGCGGCGGCTTTCCGCCTTCCTCGGGATGACGCCGGAGAACCTGAGCCGCGCCTTCCGCAGCCTCGAGCCCTACGGGGTGAAGGTCGACGGCGCGACGGTGCGGATCGCCGACCCGGCCGAGCTGATCCGCCTCGCGCGGCCGAGCCCGCTGATCGACGACAGCTCGGTCTGACGCCGCGCTCAGGCCCGCTTGCCCGGCGCGGCACGCAGCAGCAGCGGGCCGTAAAGCGCGGCATAGCCGGCGAAGGCGGCGATCCAGCCGGTGCCGGCAAGATCGTAGAGCGGCTGCGCCTCGGCCGGCAGGGCGCCCGCCGCCAGCCGGGCCAGCACCGCCACCGCCAGCGCCAGGTAGATCGCCACCGTCCCGCGCCCCGCGGTCAGCGCCTGGCCGGTATGGCCGAGCGTCGCCCGCGTCATCACCGCCAGCGTCATCATCCCGAGCGCGCCGGCCATCCAGAGATGCTGGCCGCCGGTGCCGAAGGTGCCGGGCGCCACCGCCTCGGCCGCCACGGCCAGCGCGCCGAGCGGCAGGAAGGCGTAGCCGGCGTGAAGCACCGTCACCAGCGGCTCGGCCAGCGTCAGAGCCCCGCGCCAGCGCCAGAGCCGGACGAGGTGCAGCCCTCCCGCGAGGGCAAGGAGCGCCGCCGCGGGCCATCCGGTCGGGGCGACGACCCAGAGCGCCAGCGCCGGCACCAGCACGGCGAGCGCCAGCCGGTCGAAGCGCTGCATCGGTGGCTCAGGCAGCCGCGCCTCGCCCCGCTTCACCAGCCAGTTGAGGGTGAACGACGGCACGATCCTGCCGCCGATCAGCGCCATCATCACCAGCGCGGCCGCAAGGCCAAGGCGCAGGCCATAGCCCCCGGCGGCATAGCCGCCCCGTGCCGCCTCCCAGTGGAAGAGCGCGTTGGCCAGGATGAAGGTCGCGAGCAGCCCGAGCACCGGCAGATTGCGCCAGTTCCGGCCTGCCACGATCTCCCGCCCGATGGCGAGCGCGAAGAGGATGGGGAAGGCAAGGTCGATCGCCGCGGCAAGCCCCGGCGTCAGCGCAGCCGAGACGGCGATCGCGATCCGCCCGGCGACCCAGGTGGCGAAGAGCGCGGCGAGCGGCCAGCCAACGATGGGCATCCGCCCGGTCCAGTTCGGCACAGCGGTGGTGAGAAACCCGGCGATCACCGCGCCGAGGTAGCCGAAGAGGAACTCGTGCGCGTGCCAGGAGACCGGGTCGAAGGCGGTAGGCAGCGCCAGCCGGCCGGCCAGCATGGCGATCCAGAGCGCCATGGCCAGCGCAGCCCAGAGGGCGGCGCCGAGGAAGAAGGGCCGGAATCCGTAGGTGAAGAGCGCCGGGCCCCGCCAGGCGCGCATCTGCTCGGTCGTGGTGGTCATGTCCCGCCCCGCTGAAACTGGATCCCCGCCTCGGTCACGATGGCGTCCAGGGCGATGTCGTGCGGCTGGGGATAGATGGTGGCGAGCCGCGCGCCCTGCAGCCCGACGCCGATCACGAAGGGCCGCGGCGACAGCGCGGCCAGCGTCCGGTCGAAGTAGCCGCCGCCATAGCCGAGGCGGAAGCCCGAAGGGTCCCAGCCGACGAGCGGGGCGAGGGCGATGTCCGGCACCAGCGCCGCGGCGCCTCGCGCCGGCACCGGGATAGCCCAGTCGCCGCGCACCATCCGGGTGACAGGGGTCCAGCGGCGGAAGACCAGCGGGGCATGGCGGGTCTCCACCACCGGCAGCGCCACGGCAGCGCCGGCCGCATGCCAGGCCGCCAGCAGCGGCCGCAGGTCGGGCTCGCCCCGGATCGGCCAGTAACCCGAGAGGGTGCGGGTGGCGAGATCCGGGAATCGGCCGGCGATCAGCCCGGCCACATGGGATATGAGCGCCCCTCCCACCACCTGCAGATCGGCGACGCCCAGGACCTGCCGCGCGGCGAGCAGCCGCCGCCGCTCGGCCTGGCGCCAGCGGGCCACGTCGCGCGCCTGCGCCGGATCGGTGCCGAACGGGTCGAAGTAATCCGGCGCGATCTCCGCCGCATAGCAGGGCGGCGAGGCATAGCCGCGGCCTTCCTCCTCATGCATGGCGGGCCTCCCACACCGTCCGGGCCCGGCCTGTCATGGCGTCGGCTCCATCGCCTCGAGCGCCGCGAAGGCATGCGATGAGGCGGCACCGGCACGCATCTCGGCGGCGACCCAGATCGCCTCCATCACCTGCTCGGGGCTGGCCCCGGCCCGCCGCGCGGCCTTCACATGGCCCTCGATGCACCAGGGGCATTGGGTGACATGCGCCACCGCGACCGCGATCAGCTGCTTGGTGCGGGCGTCGAGCGCCCCTTCGGCGAAGACCGCCTGCGAGAAGGCGCGGAACGCCTCCTCCTGCGCGGGGGCGAGGGCCCGGCGCCGGGCCGCCCTCTCGCGCGTGGCCCGGGGCAGACGCAGCTCATCCATGGGCCGGCGCCTCGCACTCGAACTGCGGAAACAGCACGTCGTTCTCCAGCCGGATATACGCCTGCAGATCGGCCAGGAAGGTGTCGAGCCCGTCGTAGAGCGCCGCCCAGCTGCGACAGGCCCCTTCGGGCAGCGCCAGATCGTGGGTCAGCCGGCGGATCTCGGCGATGTCGCGGCCGTGGTCGTCATGGTCGGCGCGCATCGCCGCGATCGGCGCGGCGATGCCGGGCATCCCGCCGCGGCGGATCGCCGGAAAAAGGATCAGCTCCTCCTTCTTCATGTGCACCTCCATCTCACCGCGGAGCCGTTCGAGAACGTCGACCAGTCCGACGGGCACCTTCTCGTCGCCGTAATGGACGGTCTGGACCTTTTCAGCGAGCGGGATGAGTGTTGCAAGCTGCGTGCGGTGGGTCTCGTGGTAGCGCGTCTCGATGAAACGGGTGAGATCGGCAGGGTCATCCGGCACGTCCTGATCCATTCGTCTTCTCCTTCAGCTCAGGTCCGGGATTTCGTCGCCCCGGCCAGCGATTGCGATATGCAGCGAGCGGGCGATCCGTTCGGCGTTCTCCACCACCAGCGCGGCGCCGGCCGGCGGGCAGACCTCTCCGACGGTCTCGCGGAAGAGCGCGAGCCAGCGCTCGAAATGCGCCCAGGTGACGGGCAGCCCGAGATGGGCCGGCACCGGCGCGCCGCTGTAGCGTCCCGTCATCAGCGCGACCGAGGACCAGAAGGCGCACATCCGCTCCAGATGCGGCGGCCAGTCTTGGATGCGTGCCGCGAACACCGGACCGAGCACGACGTCGGAACGCACCTTGGCATAGAAGCTGTGGACGAGCGTTTTCAGGACCTCGTCGTCAAGCCCCGTCTGCGCCATGATTGCGGCTGTCAGTTCGGGCCGGACGGTCTGGCCGGCGATCTTCGGGGCGTCAACGGGCACGGCGTGCCTCCTGTTGTTCGGATCGGGTGGATGCATCAACGGACCTCTGTTGCGGCTCGGAGGCATTGGCGCCGCCGTCGCGCGGCCGAAGGCTCGCCCACAGCATGCGGCGGTGGAACGCATCGTCGGTTTCCGTCGCCCGGGGCGCTCTGCCCAGCCTCCGCGCAAGATCGAAGAAGCCCCTGCCGGGCAGGCCGCTGCCCCGGCCTACGGCCCGGGCCGCGATGAACGGCCGGCCGGCCCGGGCGTCCTCGTGCATCGTGGTTTCGAGGGCGGCGGTCACCTGCCGGATCGAGCCGGGCAGGTACAGCCCGAGCGCGCGCGCCAGCCGGCCGTATGTGACGGGCAGCCCGCTTTCCGGCAAAGCCTGGAGGTGGGCGCGGATCCTGGCGGCCAGCGCTGCGTTTGCAGTGTCGGCTGCCGCGCGCTCCCGGGGCGAAGGAATCTCGTGGGCCGTGCCGTCGGGCAGGATCTCGGCCGCCCAGGCCCTTGCGGGCCCGCGGACCGCAATCCGCAGGTGGCCCTCTGCGCCGCCGCTCAGGCGCTCCGTCACCACGTCGCCATTGCGGAAGCCCGCGTCGAGGGCCTCGGCCGTCAGTCCGAGCCGCGGGGCGAGATAGTCGGGGTCGATCGCGATCCGGCCGTCTTCGATGCTGAAAGCATCGTGGGGAACCGGCCGGAAGAACGCGGGGCCCTCCCCGGGCTTTCCCCGGTAGTAGGGATTGGCTCCCCCCTCGTGGTCGGTCACGTCGACGATTCCCCGGATGCCGGGGACCGCGGCGCGCAGCATCTTCTCCACCCCCTCCCTCAGCGTGCGAGAGGAGGCGGCGCAGCCCTGGCAGCCGCCAGACAACCGGAGGGAGACGATGCCGTTCTCCACCGCCTCGGCACTGACCCGGCCGCCATGCCGGGCGATCGCGGGATTCGCGCGGGCTTCGAGGACCTCGGTCACGGCGGCAAGCACTGCCGCATCGTCGCAGTATCCGGCGGCCGCCTCAGGGGGCGGGCCAAGCGGCGGGTCGGCGCGGTTCAGAACCTCGCGGATCGCAGCGGCGACGGGAGCTTTCAGCCCGTCCCAGTCTTGTTCGGGCGCCCGCGTCACGAGGACGGTCTCGCCGGTGACCTGCACGCCGGTCACGCCATCGACGGCGAAAAGCGCCTGTGCCAGGGGCACGTCCGCTGCCGGGGCGTCAAAGCGCCGCGTTCCGCCGGATTGGATCGACGCGTCGAGAATGAACCGCATCACCAGAGGGTCGTGCGCCGATCCCTGGGCCCGGATGCGCCGGCGGGTGGGGGCGTCAGACATCCTCGGCCTCGCTGCTTTCGAGCGCTCGCAGGGCCTCGAACGTGTAGATGCCCGAGTCGTGGCCATCGCTGAAGGCGATGCCAAGTGCATAGTTGCCGACGCTCCAGATCCGAAGCGGCACCACGTCGAGCGGCACCTTCGCAGGATCGAGGAGCGCCTTCCCGGTGAGTTCGTCGCGACAGGCCGCGCAGCGGCATGCCAGGCGCAGCCCGCGCGGGTCGAGGTGCCGGGTGCCGTCGGGCCAGCCGATCGTCAGGCCAGTCGCGTCGTAGTCGAGCGCCAGCGGCCGGCCGGCGGGGCCGCCGGAGGCCGGCGCGGGCCGACCGGCCCCGGTGGAGGGCGTCCAGTCGAACGGCACGCGGAGTCCGCCGGACGGCGCCAGATCGCCCGCCAGTGCGTCGGCGATCGCCTCGAAGGCGCGGGCGGCCGGGCTCGCCGGGGCGTCGACGACCAGCGGTACCCCGCTGTCGCCCCCGTCGACGATGGCCGGATCGAGCGGGATGGCCCCGAGGAAGGGCACTCCGATACCTTCGGCGACACTCCGGCCGCCGCCCTGATGGAAGATATGCGTGACCCCGCCGCAGGAGGGGCAGGTGAACCCGCTCATGTTCTCGACGATGCCGAGGATGGGCACGCTCACCTGCTCCATCATCCGGATCCCGCGCCGGGCGATCTTCAGGCTCACATCCTGCGGGGTGGAGACGACGACCGCGCCAGCGAGCGGGAAGGACTGCGCCAGGGTCAGCTGGGTGTCGCCGGTGCCGGGCGGCAGGTCGAGCAGCAGCACGTCCAGCGTGCCCCAGTCCACCTGGGTGACGAACATGCGCAAGTATTTGGTGACCATCGGCCCGCGCAGGACGGCCGGCCGGTCGTCGCCGGTCAGCATCGCCATCGAGATGACCTTGATGCCGTGGGCCTCGGCCGGGATCACCTTGCCGCCAGACGACATGGCCGGAGGCGCATCGGCAGAGATGCCGAGCATGCCGGGGATAGACGGGCCATAGAGATCGGCATCCACCAGCCCGACCCGCAGCCCGCGCCGGGCAAGAATGGTGGCGAGGTTGGCCGAAACCGTCGACTTGCCGACGCCGCCCTTGCCACTCGCAACGGCGATGAGTCGGCCGAGACGGGCAAGGGAATCGGCCGGCCCGGCCTGACGTAGCACGGCGCTCACGGCGTCACCGCCCTTCGGTCTTGCCCCCTGCCCCTGTTTTGCCCGAGCGCGGCGGTCAGCGGAACCGTGACACAGGTCAGAACCCGCCCCGTCGCGTCGGCGACGATCCGGGACCGGCGGCGGGGGGAAAAGAAGGTCAGGCGAAGCCGTCCCGCGTCCTCGCCCTCGCCCCGTTCGAGCCGGCTTGTGATCGCGCCCTCGCGCATGCCGCGCTGCAGCTCTTCGGGGCTCAGGGCAAGCGCCCGGGCTAGGTAGGCGGCCTCGATCTGCGCCTGCCCGTCAACGAATTCGATCCGTGCCATCTCTGCCTCTTTCACGCTTGCAGGGCTCTCGAGAAACGAGGGCCAGTTCGGCCCCCTAAACCTCCGCCATGCGGGTGAGGGCGAGCTGCCATTCCTCCGGTCCGTCCTTCAGCCATTCGCTTTGAAACAGGCCCGGCCAGTTGGCCTCGATATGCCGCAACAGCGGGAGGGGCGCGTGGTCGTTGATCAGCACGAAGCTCTCCCCCGGCAAGAGCTGCTCGAGCGCGGCGAAGACCGTGGCGTGCCGCTCGGGCGGGACCAGCGGGCGAAGGTCCACGACGGTGGCGGCGTCTGTCGAGTCGGTGTCGGTCGGCATTCCGGCTTTCCTTTCTGAAGACCGCGGCAGACTGCGCCTTAAAAAAATATTGTCAATATTTCTTTTTGTCGATAGGGACACTCGGAACGGAGGTACCGATGGCCGACAGGATGCAGCAGTATGTCACCAGCGCCCGTCAGGCGGCGGCCAAGCGCTCGCCGGCCGAACGGATTGCGGACCACAACGAGATCCGCCCTGACCTCGCCGCCGGTGAGGCCGACCGGCAGGCCGCACGGTGCGAACAGTGCGGCACGCCCTACTGCCAGGTCTACTGCCCGCTGCACAACAACATCCCCGACTGGCTGAAGATGACGGCGGAAGGGCGGATGGAAGAGGCCTACCACCTCGCCCAGGCCACCAACAATTTCCCCGAAATCTGCGGCCGCATCTGCCCGCAGGAACGGCTATGTGAGGCCAAATGGGCCTGTACGCTGGAACAGGCGGGCCACGGCGCGGTGACGATCGGCGGAGTCGAGCGCCATGTCGGCGAGACCGCCTGGGCAAATGGCTGGGTCCGGCCGCGCGTGCCGGTCCGACCGAGCGGGCAGAGGGTGGCAATCGTCGGCGCCGGCCCGGCCGGAATGGCCGCGGCGGAAGAGCTGCGGGCGGCGGGGCACGAGGTGCACCTCTACGACGCGCATGCCCGGATGGGCGGGCTGATGTCTTACGGCATCCCCGAATTCAAGATGGAGCAGCATGTGGTGGCCCGCCGCGCTGGCCTCCTGCTCGATGCGGGGGTGATCCTCCACGGCGACCGAGTGCTCGGCCGCGACCCGGGGCTTGAGGAGCTGCGCGCGCACCACGATGCCGTCGTTCTGGCCTATGGCGCGCATGTCGCGCGCCGGCTCGGCACACCCGGGGCCGCCCTCTCCGGCGTGGTTTCGGCGATGGACTATCTCGTCGCCTCCTCGCGCGCTCTGATCGGCGAGACAGAGCGGCCAGGGATCGACGCGGCGGACAAATGGGTGGTGGTTATCGGCGGCGGCGATACTGCGATGGATTGTGTGCGCACCGCAGTGCGGCAGGGCGCGGCCGGGGTCACATGCCTCTACCGGCGCGACCGGGCGAATATGCCCGGCTCGGCGCGCGAGGTCGAGAACGCCGAAGAAGAGGGTACCGCCTTCGGCTGGCAGAGCCAGCCCGAGGCGCTGATGGACGTGCCGGTGGACGTGATCGCCTCGCGCCCTGATGGCTTCGGATCGCGTGGTGCCGTGCGCATGGTGCGCGCCCACCGCACCCGACTGGCCGCGTCGGGGAAGGGCACACGACTGGTGCCCGAGCGGGTGCCGGGCTCGGAGTTCGAGATCGCCGCAGACCTCGTCGTCAACGCGCTCGGCTTCACGGTCGAGGATGTCGGGGCGCTGACCGGCGGCGCCGTGGCCATGACGGCCCAAGGCCGCATCGCGGCGGACCGCACGAGTCGCATGACGGCGGCCCAAGGTGTCTTCGCCGCAGGCGACGCGCGGCTCGGGCCTTCGCTAGCGGTCTGGGCCATCCGCGAGGGGCGAGAGGTGGCGGCAACCGTAGCGCGCTACCTCGACGCCATGCCCGCGCGGCCGGAACTGGAAGCCGGTGCGGCGGCGGGGTAAGGCCATGGGCAGCCACCTGCGGAGGATCGCCCCATGCGCCTGACAATGGCATCGGACTACGCCCTGCGCGTGCTCCTCTTCGCAGCGGCGCATTGCGAACGGATGATCACCATCGAGGAGACGCTCGCGGCCAACAACATCTCGCGCGGGCACCTGATGAAGGTGGTGCGCGTGCTGGCTAACAAGGGGTTTCTGCGGTCGCAGCGCGGGCGCACAGGGGGCTTCACGCTCGGGCGCCCGCCCGCGGAAATCCGCCTTGGCGATGTCGTGCGCGCGACCGAACCCGATTTCCGTGTCGTCGAATGTTTCGGCCCTGGCAGCAGCTGCGCGATCCTTCCGGTCTGCCGCCTGCCACGCGTGCTGAAAGAGGCGCTCGCGGCGTTCATGGCGGTGATGGACGCGCATACCCTGGAGGAGCTGATCCTGCGCCCCGACGATTTCGGCCTGAGCCTGCCGGCGAAGTGACCGGTCGGGCCGGTTGGCCACACCAGCCGTCCCTGGCCGCTTCGCTTGTCGTGGTCGGCGATGGCGCGCCGTGCCTGTCCCCGACCACCTACGGAACCGATACTCTCCCCGCTCCCGGATTCAGGCTGATACCGCCGCGCCAACCCGGTCGATCCGACGATAGCCGGCGGTGCCGTGGTAGAAGCCGTTGCTGAAGCCGGTTCTGCCACATAGGCCGCGAAGGCTTTCCCGCGCCTCCCCCGCTTCGACGCGGCCCTCAAGGCACGCGGCGAACGCCTCTGCCACGGCCACCATGTCCACGTCCTGCGGCATGAGGCGGGCGTGGGAGACACCCATCGCCTGCAACGCGGGCAGTTCGTCCAAGAGCTCGACATAGCTCTCGGACTGGGTCTGGATTCCGTTGACGCGCAGCATCGCGCGGCCGTCCCGGGTGGACAGCGGCATCCCGTCGGGATCGTCTTCGCAGACGAACTGGCAGTTGTCCTTTGTCCGCCCGTGGGCGCGGGCGTGATAGCAGCGCGCGGAGACGGCGAGCGGGGCACGCCCGAAGACCTGAACCTCCACGTCGATCCCGAGCGCTCCGGCCGCCCTCGACGCTGCCGCGATCGCTTCGCCGGGCATCTCGGCGGGCAGGCAGACGTGGCTTGCCCCCTGCCCCGCCAGCCAGGCAATCGTCGCCTCGTTATAGGCGTTCAGGAACGGCCCGATCCGGTGCGGCCGGCCCTGTCGCGCAAAGAGCCCGGAGGCGTTGTTGATCTCGATCTCGGGGTGTTCCAGCGAGGCGAGGCCCGCCGTCGCCTCGCGTTCGCGCTTCAGCATCACCTCGGCGAGCGAAGACAGGACGACCGTCTTCCCCGCCCGTTCCAGCCGCGCGATCACCTCCGGCAGGTCGCGCTCGAAGAACGGCGCGCGCTTCGAGCAGATCACCTCGCCAAGATAGACGGTGCCGACCGGCGCCTCGTCGGCGATGCGCGCGTAGAAGTCGCGCTTCTTTTCGGCGGACCAGTGATAGGCGATCGGGCCAAGCGTGAGTTCCATCGCCTCACCTCCACTTCTTCGATTTGAATGCGCCCTGGGTTTCCTTCTGACCCTCGGTCAGCGCCACCAGATCGGCCAGGTTCGGCTCGGCGCCGGCGCGGATGTCGTCCACCGCGCGGCGGAAGTTCGACACGACGCTGCGGACATAGGATTTCGACCGCTGCCGGCCCTCGATCTTGAAGGCGTGGACGCCAGATC
>JAKAJW010000159.1 GCA_021813645.1 Pseudomonadota bacterium
CCGCTCTGGCCCGAGGGCCGGCTGCCGCCCGCCTTCCTTGCCTGTCCCGGACGGGCGCTGACCGACGTGCCGGAACCCTATGTCTCGCTGCTCAACTTGGCCTCGAACCGCCTGCTCTCCGAGCGGATGGGCCAGGACCTCTCGATCCACCGCTGGCGCGGCAATCTCTGGCTCGACGGGCTGGACCCTTTCGCCGAGTTCGACCTGATCGCCCGCGAGATCGCGATCGGCGCCGCCCGGCTGCGGATCGAGACCCGGATCACCCGCTGCAAGGCCACCACCGTGAACCCCGCCACCGGCGCCGCCGATGCCGACACGCTGGGCACGCTGCGGGCGCATTGGGGGCACGAGGATTTCGGTGTCTATGCGCGGGTTCTGGACGGCGGCACGATCCGCCTCGGCGATACGGTGACGCTATGAGCCTGGCCTTCCCCCTTGCCCCCGAGCCCGAAGAGGACCCGCGCGAGAAGGGCCGGCTGCTCTTCGCTGGCCCGGTCGATTTCGTCAAAGGCGTGGTTGCGATGGACGGCCTGCCGCCGGCCGACCGGCTGGAGCTTTGCTTCGCCGGCCGTTCCAACGTCGGCAAATCCTCCCTCATCAACGCGCTGACCGGCCGCAAGTCGCTGGCCCGCGCCTCCAACACCCCCGGCCGCACGCAAGAGATCAACTTCTTCGCGCTCGGCGCGGCGGCCTATCTCGTCGACCTGCCCGGCTACGGCTATGCCGAGGCGCCGGTGGCGGTGGTGGCGAAATGGCAGGCGCTGCTGAAAAGCTACCTGTCCGGCCGCGCCACGCTGCGCCGCGCCTTCGTGCTGATCGACGCCCGGCACGGCGTGAAGAAGGTGGACGAGGAGATCCTGACGCTGCTCGACAAATCCGCCGTCACCTTCCAGGTGGTGCTGACCAAGGCCGACAAGATCAGCCTGAAAGAGCGCGACCAGGTGCTGGCCCAGGTCCGCGCCGCGCTGGCGAAACACCCGGCCGCCTATCCCGAACTGGTGCTGACCTCCTCGGAAAAGGGCGAGGGGATCGAGACGCTCCGGGCGATCATCGCCGGGCTGGAGTAGGGCCGCCGTCTCAGACGTGCTGCGCCCCGTTCACCTCGATCTCGGTGCCGGAGACATAGCTGGCGTCGCCCGAGCACAGGAACCAGATCACGCTCGCCACCTCCGATGGCTGGCCGAGCCGCTGCAGCGGCAGTTTCTCGACGATCTTCTCGGTGCCGGGCGACAGGATCGCCGTCTCCACCTCGCCCGGCGCGATGGCGTTCACCCGCACCCCCAGCGGCCCGAAGTCATGCGCCATCTCGCGGGTCAGCGCCGCCAGCGCCGCCTTCGAGGTGGCATAGGCCGCGCCGGCGAAGGGATGCACCCGGCTGCCGGCGATCGAGGTGACGTTGACCACCGATCCCTGGGCCGCCGCCAATTCCTCCTTCAGGCCGCGCGCCAGCACCACCGGGGCGAAGAAATTCACATGGAACACATGGCCCCAGGTGCGCAGGTCGGTGTCGAGCGTGCTGAGCCGGCTACCCCCCGGCCCCTTCGGCGAGATCCCGGCGTTGTTCACCAGCGCGTCGAGCTTGCCGCCCACCTTTTCCTTGATGACTTCGATCGCCGCGATCGTCCGGTTCGGATCGGCCAGGTCGAGCTCGATATGGTTTTCGGCCCCGCCCGGCCAGGGGCAGCGCGGGTCGAAGGGCTGGCGCGAGCAGGTCAGCACCCGCCAGCCGCCGGCCGAAAAGCGCTTCACCGTGGCATGGCCGATCCCCCGGCTCGCCCCGGTCAGCACCAGCACCTTCTGTCGCGTCTCAGCCATCGCGCACCTCCGCCGCAGACCCTAGCCGAGCCGGCGCAAAAGGCAACGCGGCCCGCAACCGCCGATGGGTCCATCTTCCCTTGGCAGAGCTTCGCAAAGCGACTACCAAAGCGGCAGCCCGCAGGACCCCAGCGATGAAAAAGCAGCTCATGAACCTGAGAGATTCTGTCGCCACCGCGAAGACGCTGAACGAGGCGCTGCCCTATCTGCAGCGCTACACCGGCGCCATCGTCGTCATCAAATTCGGCGGCAACGCCATGGGCGACGACGAGGCCATGGCCCAGTTCGCCCGCGACGTGGTGCTGATGCGCCAGGTCGGCGTGAACCCGGTGGTGGTGCATGGCGGCGGTCCCCAGATCAACGCGCTGCTGAAGAAGCTCGACATTCCTACCACCTTCGTGCGCGGCAAGCGCGTCACCGACGCCGCCACCGTCGAAGTGGTCGAGATGGTGCTGTCCGGCCTCGTCAACAAGCGCATCGTCCAGGCGATCAACGACCAGGGCGGCCGCGCCGTCGGCATCTCCGGCAAGGACGACGACCTGATGGTCTGCGAGCCGGACGACCCGGAACTGGGCTTCGTCGGCCGCCCGCGCGACATGCGGGTGCAGGTGCTGCACGACCTGTTCAAGGCCGGCATCATCCCGGTCGTCGCTCCGGTCGGCCCGGGCGACAATGGCGAGACCTTCAACGTCAACGGCGACACCGCCGCCGGCGCCATCGCCGGCGCGCTGAAGGCCGACCGTCTGCTGCTGCTCACCGATGTCTCCGGCGTGAAGAACGAGGCCGGCGAGGTGGTCACCCAGCTGTCCCCCGAAGAGGTGCGCGACCTGACCGACCGCGGCGTGATCTCCGGCGGCATGATCCCGAAGACCGAGACCGCGCTCTATGCGCTGGAGCAGGGCGTGCGCGCCGTCGTCATCCTCGACGGGCGAATCCCCAACGCCTGCCTGCTCGAGCTGTTCACCGACCATGGCGCGGGCTCGATCATCCGCTCCACCGAGCCGCGGGTGAAGCCGCGTCACGAGTGAGCCGGCCGCCGCCGGCCGCGGCGGACCTGGCGGCGTTGCAGGCCGCCGCTGCGGCGCATCGGCTGGCGGTCTTCGGCGGCTTCCATCCGGCGCCGGAAGAGGGGCTCGGCGCCACGCTCTTGCTGTTCGGCCCGGCCGAGCCCGGCTTTTGGCCGCAGGTGACGGCGCAGCCCGAATTCGCCGACAGCGCGCCCGATCCGCTCGACCGCTGGTCGGCCCGGGTGATCGGCGCCCTGGCCGACCGGTTCGGCGGGGTCGCGCATTTCCCCTTCGGCCTGCCGCCCTACCGGCCGTTCTACAGCTGGGCGCTGCGCTCCGGCCGGGCCTGGGCCTCGCCCGTCGGCCTCTTGGTGCAGGACAGCGCGGGGCTGCTCGTCTCCTATCGCGGCGCCCTGGCGCTGCCGGCGCGGCTGGCCCTGCCGGAGCCGCCCGCCGCCCCGCCCTGCGCGACCTGCCCGCAGCCCTGCCGCACCGCTTGCCCGGCCGCGGCGCTGAGCCCTGCGGGCTACGACACAGCTGCCTGCCACCGCTTTCTCGACCGCCCGGCCGGGGCGGGCTGCATGACGCAGGGGTGCCGTGTCAGAACCGCCTGTCCGGTGGCGCAAAGCTATGCCAGACTGGCGGAGCAATCCGCCTATCACATGAGGCTGTTCCACCGATGACCAAGCGCCTGATCCTGATCCGCCACGCGAAATCGAGCTGGGACAACGCCGACATGCCCGACCACGAGCGGCCGCTGAACAAGCGTGGCCGCAATGCCGCGGCCGAGCTCGGCGGATGGCTCGCCTCGCGCGGCTACCTGCCCGACGAGGTGATTTCCTCCGACAGCGCCCGCACCCGCGAGACCTGGGAAGAGATCGCCGCCGCGCTGCCCGCCACGCCCGAGCCGCGCTTCACCCCGAAGCTCTATCAGGCTGCCGCCGATACCATGCTGGCCGTGCTGCGCCATGCCAGCGGCGACACCGTGCTGATGCTCGGCCACAACCCCGGCATCGCCGAATTCGCCCATCGGCTGGTCGCCCGCGCGCCGCTGAACCCGGAATTCCAGAAATTCCCCACTGCGGCGACGCTGGTCGCCGAATTCCCCATCGCGGTCTGGAGCGAGGCCGCCTGGGGCGCCGCCGCCCCGGACGATTTCGTCGTCCCGCGCGAGTTCGAGGGCTAGGCCGTCAGGCCCGGCCCTGCAGCGCGTCGACCGACAGCCGGCCGCCGCCGGCGAACACGAAGTAGAAGAAGGCGAAGCAGAACAGCACCGCCGGCTCGCCGTGGTTCAGGATCGGGTAGAAGCTGTGCGGGTAATGCACCTTGAAATAGCCGATCGCCATTTCGCCCGACAGCAGGAAGGCGGCGAGCCGGGTGTAAAGCCCGATGCAGACCAGCGCCCCGACGAAGGTTTCCAGCACGCCGGCCAGGCCGAACAGCGAGAATAGCGCCGGCCGCATCTGATCGCTCGGGAAGCCGAACAGTTTCGAGGTGCCGTGCTCGACGAACAGCAGCGCCACGACGATGCGCAGGATGGAGAGCACGACGGGGCTGAGCGCGGTCAGCCGAGACACGATCTTTCGCATGGACAACACCGGGGTCGAAGACGCGGACCGGAGTGCCCGCCCCGATTGCATCGCATGGCAGGCGCCGAAAAGGCAGGCCCCGCGCCGGCCCTCACCACAACGTGACCCTGCCGGCCCGGATCGGCGGAACGCCGCCGCGCCGCCCGCTCAATGCCCGAGGATCTGGCTCAGGAACAGCTTGGTGCGTTCCGACTGCGGGTTGTTGAAGAACTCGTTCGGCTCGTTCTGCTCGACGATCTGGCCCTGATCCATGAAGATCACCCGGTTCGCCACCTGGCGGGCAAAGCCCATCTCATGGGTGACGCAGATCATCGTCATGCCCTCCTGGGCCAGTTCGATCATCGTGTCGAGCACTTCCTTGATCATCTCGGGGTCCAGCGCCGAGGTCGGCTCGTCGAACAGCATGATCCTGGGCTTCATGCACAGCGACCGCGCGATCGCCACCCGCTGCTGCTGGCCGCCGGAAAGCTGGCCGGGGTATTTGTTGGCCTGCTCGGGGATCTTCACCTTGGTCAGGTAGTGCATCGCCGTCTCTTCGGCTTCCTTCCGCGGGATCTTGCGCACCCAGATCGGCGCCAGCGTCAGGTTCTCCAGGATCGTCAGATGCGGGAACAGGTTGAAGTGCTGGAACACCATCCCGACTTCCGAGCGCACCTTGTCGATGTTCTTGAGGTCGTTGGTCAGCTCGGTCCCGTCGACGACGATCTGCCCGGCCTGATGCTCTTCCAGCCGGTTGATGCAGCGGATCAGCGTCGATTTGCCGGAACCCGAGGGGCCGGCGATCACGATCCGCTCGCCGCGATGCACCGTCAGGTCGATGTCGCGCAGCACGTGGAACGTCCCGTACCACTTGTTCATCTTGCTGATCTGGATCGCGACTTCGGTCGAGACCTGCATCTGGGCGGCTTGCGTCATCAGGGTCTCCCTAGTGATGGTCGGTCTTCAGCTTGCGCTCGAGATACATGGCGTAGCGCGACATGCCGAAGCAGAAAACGAAGAAGATCGTGCCCGAGAAGATGTAGGGCTCCCAATAGATCCCATTCCAACTCGCATTTCCGCGCACCGCGTCGGTGATCCCCTTCAACGGGTCCAGCAGGGCGACGAAGATCACCAGGGTGGTATCCTTGAACAGGCCGATGAAGACGCCGACGATGCCGGGGATGGAGATCTTCAGGGCCTGCGGCATGACGATCAGCCGCTGCGCCTGCCAATAGGTCAGCCCGAGCGAATCCGAGGCCTCGAACTGGCCGCGCGGGATCGCGGCCAAGCCGCCGCGGATCACCTCGGCGATATAGGCCGCGGCAAAGAAGGTCACCATGATGACCACGCGCAGCACCAGGTCGAAGGTGGTGCCCGGCGGCAGGAAATAGGCCAGCAGGAACGAGGCGGTGAACAGCAGCGTGATCAGCGGCACGCCGCGGATGAATTCGATGAACAGCACGCAGGAGGTCTTGATGATCGGCAGGTCGGAACGCCGGCCAAGCGACAGCAGTATCCCCAGCGGCAGCGAAAAGGTGATAGCGCAGAAGCCGATGATGAAGGACAGCAGGAAGCCGCCCAGGTTGCGCGATTCGACGAACTCCAGCTTCAGCGGCGCGACCGAGTCGAGCAGGCCGATCGCCGGCGCCGCCAGGAACAGCCACCAGAGAACCGCCACCAGCGCCGCCGCCGCCAGGCCCACGGCGGCGGACAGCCGCGCCGTCAGCCGGTAGGCCAGCCCGCCGACCGCGAAGCCTGCCAGGATCGCGGGGATCACCCAGAAGCTGCCGCCCCAGATCAGCCAATAGCCGATGGCCGGAAAGATCGCCGAGAACCAGATCAGCTTGCGGAACCGCGCGAACAGCACCGGCAGCAGCGAGACCAGCATCAGCAGGAAGGCCAGATCGGGCCGCCAATAGGCGTCGGAGGGGTAGAAGCCGTACAGGTATTGGTTCCAGCGTTCGTGGATCACCGCCCAGCAGGCGCCGTCGGCGCCTTCGCCCCAGGTCTTGGTGATGATCGCCCGGCATTCGTTCAGCGAATTCGCGGTCCAGACCGAATGGGCGAACCAGGGATAAAGCTGCACCACCAGCCAGATCACGAGACCGGTGCCCAGCACACTGATCGCGCCGCTCGGGATCGACGAGAACATGTTCTCGTGCAGCCATTTCCAGGCGCCGCGCTGCGACAGCGGCGGCTCGCGCGGCGGCAGCATCTCGCTTCGGCAGAACGCTTCGGGGGCCTGGCTCATCTCAGCGCTCCTTCAGTCGAACGCGACGGTTGAACAGGTTCATGGCGATGGAAATCAGCAGGCTGATGATGAGATAGGTCACCATCATCAGCAGGATGGATTCCAGCGCGCGCCCGGTCTGGTTCAGCGTCACCCCGCCCAGCGTGGCACCCAGATCCGGATAGGACACTGCCGCCGCCAGGGTGGAGTTCTTGGTCAGGTTGAGGAATTGCGAGATCATCGGCGGCACGATCACCCGCAGCGCCTGCGGCAGCACCACCAGGCGCATCGTCCGCCCGGGCCGCAGACCCAGCGCATAGGCGGCCTCGGTCTGGCCCTTGGACACCGCGAGGATACCGGCGCGGACGATCTCGGCGATATAGACCGCGGTGTAGATCGTCAGCCCGAACCACAGCGCGAAAAGCGAGTTCGGCGCCAGCATGCCGCCGGTGAAGTTGAAGCCCGTCATCTTCGGGTAGTCGAAATGGAAGCCGAGGATCGCCAGCAGCGCGATCGGCGGGCCGAAATAGAGCAGCACCGTCGCCCACCAGGTCGTCGGCCGCCGGCCGGTGGCCTCTTGCACCCGCGCCGCGTGGTTGCGCAGGGCGCGGTCGGCCAGCCCGCCCAGCACGACGACGGCGACCAGCGCCAGCAGGTCGAGGCTCACCTTGAACACGACGAGGTCGATATTGCCGAGCGAGCGAAAGAATTCCGGCGCGGGCAGCGCGACATAGCGATTGGTCACCGCCATCGAATTCCACAGCCACATATGCGCCGAGGGATTCGCGCCGCGGAAGTCGCGCGGGGCCGGCGTCGCCTCGGTGAAGACCGCGAAGATCACCAGCAGCCAAAGCAGCAGCGGCACGTTGCGGACGACCTCGACATAGATCGTCATCAGCCGCGCGATCACCCAGTTCTTCGACAGCCGCAGCACGCCGACGACCACCCCCAGGACGGTGGCCGCGATACAGCCGAGAAAGGAGACGAACAGCGTGTTGATCAGCCCGACCAGCGCCGCCCGGCCGTGCGTGCTGTCGTTGGTGTAATGGATCAGCTTGAAGCTGATGTCATAGCCGGCGCGGTTGGTCAGAAAGCTGAAATTCGGCGTGATGCCCAGCTTGGCCAGGTTCATGTAGGCGTTGTCGACCAACCAGCCGATCAGCAGGGCGAGGGCGCAGAGGAACAGGAATTGGATCGTGTATCCGCGATACTGCGAATCGTAGATCAGCTTGGACAGACGAAAGCCGCTATCCGGGCGCTTCTCTGCAAGGCTCATGGATTTTCCCCGTCTCTTATATCCGCCGTCTCGGTTGTCCCAGATCAGCGCTTCCCAGGCGGGTGGCCCGGGAAGGTCCGTTTGTATAGGCAATCCGGCCGGGCACGGTCAACCCGCGCCCGGCCGTGTCCGTCCTAGTGGAACGGCATGGCGTACATCAGCCCGCCCTTGTTCCACTGCGCGTTCAGGCCGCGCGCCAGCCCGATCGGGGTCGAGGCGCCGATGTTGGCCTCGAAGATCTCGCCGTAGTTGCCATGCGCGGCGATCGCCCGCTTGGCCCAGTCCTTGTCGAGCCCGAGCATGCCGCCCAGGTTGTCCTCGGTGCCGAGCAGCCGGTTCAGCTCCGGATTGGAGGTGCCCTTGGCCATCTCGTCGAGGTTCTTCGAGGTCACGCCCAGCTCTTCGGCTTCGATCAGCGCATAGACCACCCAGCGGACGATCGAGGCCCACTGATCGTCGCCCTTGCGCACCACCGGGGCCAGCGGCTCCTTCGAGATGATTTCGGGCAGGATCACGTAGTCGTGCGGTTTCTCGAAGGTGGCACGCAGCGCGGCCAGGCCCGAGGCGTCGGTGGTATAGGCGTCGCAGGCGCCGGCGAGGAACTGCTGCTTGCCCTCGGCCGAGTCCTTGATCGAGATCGGCGTGTACTTCATGTTGTGCTGCTTGAAGTAGTCCGCCAGGTTCAGCTCGGTCGTGGTGCCGGTCTGCACGCAGATCGTGGCGCCGTCGAGTTCCTTGGCCGAGTTCACGCCGAGCGACTTCGGCACCATGAAGCCCTGGCCGTCGTAGTAGTTCACCGCGACGAAGGTAAGCTTCAGGTCGTTCTCGCGCTTGTAGGTCCAGGTCGAGTTCCGCGCCAGCATATCGATCTCGCCCGAGGCCAGCGCGGTAAAGCGGGTCTCGCCGGTGGTCGGCGTGAACTTCACCTTGGTCGGATCGCCGAGCACGGCGGCGGCAACGGCGCGGCAGAAGTCCACGTCGAAGCCGGTCCAGTTCCCGTTCGCATCCGGCGCGCCAAAACCGACGAGGCCGGTATTCACCCCACAGTTGAGCACCCCGCGCGCTTTGACGTCGTCGAGCGTGCCGGCCTGTGCCATCGAGGCAAATAGGCCTACGGCCGCGGCGGCGGCCAAGAATACCGTTGTTTTCATCTTTCCCTTCCCGTTGCGTCGCCCAACCTGGGGCGCATTTCGAAAATCCCCGGTTCGGGGATCAGGTCGAAGGGCCGCTGAGGCCCCAGAGTGGGTCGAGTTTGCTCGAAAACTCAAGAAACCGTCAAGACGCGTGAGCAGATCTGTGATCGGATCACGTAACGTAAGGCCATTGCCGGGAATATAGGCTCGGACGCCGATCGGCCGCGCGGGATGCAGGCGCTAGGCGAGGCACAGGGCGTGGAATCGCGCGGCATGCAGGAAAGCCGCGCGGGCGGCGGCCTCGGCGGCCTCGGCCTCTTCGTCGCGGCCCCATAGCGCCCGCTGGAAGGTTTCGTCGATTCGGCTGGCCTGCCAAAGCGCCTCGGCCGGCCAGGCGGCGCGCTGCGCCGCAAGCCCGATGACGAGCGAGCCGGACAGCGCCACCAGGTCGTGCAAGGCGGTCAGCTCGAAGGGGCTTTGCGCCCCGACCGCCCGCGCCAGCGCGGCCAGACTGTCGGCCGGCTGCGACTCGTGCCGAATCCCTGCCCGCGTCGCCAGCGGCGCGCCCAGCACCTCGGCCGACCAGGCCAGCAGCGGATCCCAGGCCGCCGCCTGCTGCGCCACCAGCGAGGCCGGCGCCTCGGCCCGATAGCAGAGCAGATCGCTGTCGCCATAGGCCGCGACGATCTCGGCCACCTCGGCGAACTGCGGCGCGACCTTGTCGATCGCCGAATTGGCCGAGCGGGTGAAAGGCATGG
Organism: Pseudomonadota bacterium; assembly: GCA_021813645.1. Lineage (GTDB taxonomy): Bacteria > Pseudomonadota > Alphaproteobacteria > Rhodobacterales > Rhodobacteraceae > Solirhodobacter. The sequence goes on from JAKAJW010000159.1 coordinate 9,788, forward strand.
CCTGCGGGTCCACCACCTGCTCCTGTGCCTGCCACTCCGCCGCGATCGCCTCGGCCAAGGCCAGCGTCGGCACCACCAGCGCCGCCTTGGCCGGCGTCTTCACCGAACGGCCGTCGAGGGTCACCGTATAGCCGCCCGGCGCCGGTTCGGCGCGGGCCTCGGTCCAGAACCGGCGGGGCGCCCAGGCGCTCATGCCTCCTCCGCGAAGGGGTCGGCCGGCACATCGCCCTCGACCCAGCCGAAGCCCTTCCAGGTCTTGGCCATATGCGGCGGCAGCGGCGCGGTGAAGGTCATCGGCTTGCCGGTGGCCGGATGCGCGATGGTCAGCGAACGGGCGTGCAGGTGCAGCTTGCGGCTGATCTCGCCGCCGAGCTGCGCGCCCCAGCCGTCGCCCAGGTTTTCCTGGCCCGAGCCGCCGTATTTGCCGTCGCCCACGATCGGATGGCCGATCTCGGCCATATGCGCGCGCAACTGATGGGTCCGCCCGGTGATCGGCACCAGCGCCACCCAGGCGGCCCGGCTCGCCAGCGCCTCCAGCACGGCATAATCGGTGGTCGCCCGCTTGGCGCCCTCCACCTTGTCCACCTGGCCGGGCGGAATGCAGCGCATCTTCTCCTCGCGCGGGCCGCCGGCCTTCACCAGGCCGTAGCGGATCGTGCCCATCCGGGGGCTCGGCACACCGGCCACCGCCGCCCAGTAGATCTTGCGGGTGCTGCGGTGGCGGAAGGCCTCCGACAGGGTCCGCGCCGCCTTCGTCGTCCGTGCCAGCAGCAGTACGCCCGAAGTGTCCTTGTCCAGCCGATGCACCAGGCTCGGCTTGTCCGGCAGGCCGAAGCGCAGCGCCTCCGCC
>JAKAJW010000128.1 GCA_021813645.1 Pseudomonadota bacterium
GGCGCGCGCGCAAACAGGAGGCGGTCATGGCGCATAGGGTCTTCATCGACGGCGAGGCGGGCACCACGGGCCTGCAGATCCGCGAGCGGCTGGCGCCGCGCGCCGATATCGAGTTGATCCGGATCGACCCCGAGCGCCGCAAGGATCCCGCCGCCCGGGCCGAGGCCTATGCCGCCGCCGAGGTGGCGATCCTCTGCCTGCCCGATGCCGCCGTCCACGAGATCGTGCCGCAGGTCGTCGATCTGCCGGTCCGGCTGATCGACGCCTCCACCGCGCACCGGGTCGCCGATGGCTGGGCCTTCGGCTTCCCCGAGCTGACGAAAGGCCAGCGGGAGCGCATCGCCACCGCGAAAAACGTCTCGAATCCAGGCTGTTGGTCGACCTGCGCCATCGCCATGATCCGCCCGCTGGTCGAGGCCGGGCTGATCGCGCCGGACGCGCCGCTGACCGTCAACGGGGTCTCCGGCTACACCGGCGGCGGCAAGTCGATGATCGCCGAGTTCGAGACCGGCGCGGTCACCGGCGGCTTTGTCTATGCCCTCGCCCAGGGCCACAAGCACCTGCCCGAAATCGCCAAGCACGGTGGGCTGAGCCGCCCGCCGGTCTTCGCCCCCTCGGTCGGCCAATACGCCCAGGGCATGATCGTGCAGCTGCCGCTGCGGCTCGATCCCGGCGGCTTCGACGCGGTGGAAGAGGCGCTCAGGGCGCATTACGCCGACGAGCGCTTCGTCGCGGTGGTCAGCCCTGACCGCTACGGCGCCCGCATCAATCCGCAGGCGCTGAACGGCACCAACCGGCTGGAGCTTTCGCTGCACGGCAGCCGCGAAACCGGCGCCGCGGTGCTGGTCGCCCTGCTCGACAACCTCGGCAAGGGCGCCTCCGGCGCCGCGGTGCAAAACCTCAACCTGATGCTCGGCCTGGATGAGGGCATCGGCCTCTGACGTCGCGCAACCCTCTGGATTCATGAAATAACATGGGGGCCACGTTGCGCCAGAACCTGCCGGGCTGCTAGGGATGGAACTCTCGGCGACGCAGATCGGCCTGCTCGCGCTCGCCTTCCTCGGCGCCTCCTTCGTCCGCGGCTATTCCGGCTTCGGCTTCTCGGCGCTGCTGATCGCCTCGGCCGGGCTGATCGCCGATCCCCGGCCGTTCATCGCCGTCTCGATCCTGTGCGAAATGTCGATGACGCTCGTCCAGGCCCGCGGCCTGCGGCCGCTGATCGACTGGCGCCGGGTGGGGCTGATGCTCGCCGGCGCCGCCCTGGCACTGCCGTTCTCCGTCGCCCTTCTGTCCCATCTCGGGCTCGACCGCGCCCGTGTGGCGATCTCCGGCGTGATTCTTCTGTTCGGCCTGATCCTGCTGTCCGGCTGGACCCTGCATCGGCCGATCGGGCCGGCCGGCCAGGCCGGCGTCGGCTTCGTCTCCGGCCTGTGCAACGGGGCCGCGGTCGGCGGCCTGCCGGTCGCGAGCTTCCTCGCCGCCCAGCCGATCGCCGCGCCGGTCTTCCGCGCCACCATCGTCGCCTATCTCACGCTGCTCGATCTGATCAGCCTGCCCTGGTTTGCCGGCGCCGGCCTCCTCGACCGCCAAACCTTTGCCATCTGGGCGCTTTCGCTTCCCATCATCGCTTTCGGCATCTGGGCCGGCAGCCGGCATTTCCTGGCCGCCTCGCCGCAGGGGTTCCGGCGGATGGCCATTGGGCTTCTCATCGTGCTATCGCTCATGGGCCTGCTCCGCTCTCTGGCCTGAACGATGCGCAAGATCCTCGTCATCAACGCCGGCTCCTCCTCGATCAAGGCGGTACTCTTCTCGGAGGATCTCGCCGCGCTGCTGTCGGCAGCGGTGCTGGAAATTGGCGGCGAAGCCAGGCTTCATATCGGCGCGACCGAACAGCCGCTGGTCGCCCCAGATCATCTCGCCGCGCTCGCCGCCCTGCTCGACGCTTTCGCCGCCCACGGCCACCCGATCGACAGCCTGCACGCGGCGGCCCACCGTATCGTCCACGGCGGCCGCCGGCTCTTGAGTCCCTGCCGCATCACCCCCAAAGTCGTCGCAGAGATCGAGGCCTGCATCCCGCTGGCGCCGCTGCACAATCCGCACAACCTTTCCGCCATCCGGGCGATTGCCGAACTGGCCCCCAAGCTTCCGCAATTCGCCAGCTTCGACACGGCTTTCCATGCCACCAACCCAGAAGAGGCGCTGCGCTATGCCCTGCCCGCGGCAGAGGACGCCAAGGGCATCCGTCGCTACGGGTTCCACGGCATTTCCTACGCGGGCCTGACGGCCCGCCTGCCCAGCCTCAGCGCTGCGCCGCTACCGTCTCGGTTGCTGGCGCTGCACCTCGGCAACGGCGCGTCGCTCTGTGCCATTCGTGACGGAAGATCGGTCGCCACGACGATGGGCTATTCGCCGCTCGACGGCCTGACCATGGGCACCCGGGCGGGCGAAATCGATGGCATGGCCGTTCTGCGGCTCGCCGAGGAATACGGCATCGCCGGCGCCGCGGATCTGCTGAACCGTCAGAGCGGCCTGAAGGCCCTTGGGGGCGCCTCGAACATGCATGTGCTCGCAGAGATGGACGACCCCGCCGCGCGATTCGCCATTCGCCACTTTTGCTATTGGGCCGTGCGCCATTCCGGTGCGATGATTGCAGCCATGGGCGGGCTCGATGCGATCGCCTTTACGGGCGGCATCGGGGAAAACGACGCCCATGTAAGGGCAGAGATTGTAAGTGGTCTGAACTGGCTTGACGCAGAGATCGACCCCGCCGCCAACGCCGCCGGAGAAACCCGGCTCGGCACACGAAAAAGTCTGGTCGCAATATGGAAAGTTTTGGCATATGAGGAACAAACCATAGCGCGGGATGCTCTCGCGCAGTACGATGTTCTACCTGTCGCCGCGAACAGCGACCAATCAACGAGACTTAGATGACTTACCGTCAGCCTGTGCTCGATACTTCTCCGCACGTGTCGGATGAGGTTCGCAAGACCACCTGTTACATGTGTGCCTGCCGTTGCGGCATCAATGTCCATATGAAGAATGGCAAGGTGGCCTATATCGAGGGCAACCGCGACCATCCCGTGAACAAGGGGGTGCTCTGCGCCAAAGGCTCTTCGGGCATCATGCAGGTCACCGCGCCGTCTCGGCTCCGGGCGCCGTTGAAGCGGGTCGGGCCGCGCGGTTCGGGCGAGTTCCAGGAGATCTCCTGGGAAGAGGCCTTTCAAATCGCCGTCAGCTGGCTGAAGCCGATCCGCGAGACCAATCCTGAGCGGCTCGCCTTCTTCACCGGCCGCGACCAGTCGCAAAGCTTCACCAGCTGGTGGGCGCAGGCCTACGGCACGCCGAACTACGCCGCGCATGGCGGCTTCTGCTCGGTGAACATGGCGGCGGGCGGCATCTACACCATGGGCGGGGCGTTCTGGGAATTCGGCCAGCCCGACTGGGACTATACCAAGCTCTTCATCCTGTTCGGCGTGGCGGAAGACCACGACTCCAACCCGATCAAGATGGGCATTGGCAAGATCAAGACCCGTGGCGCCAAAGTGATCGGCATCAACCCGATCCGCTCTGGCTACAACGCGGTGGCGGACGACTGGTACGGCGTCACCCCCGGTGCGGACGGGCTACTGATCCTGTCTATCGTCCACGAACTCTTGAAGGCCGGCAAGGTCGACCTCGACTATCTTGCGCTCTGGACCAATTCTGCCTGCCTGGTGAATTCGGAAGAGGGGCCGGAAAAGGGCCTGCTGCTGCGCGATGCGGATGGCAAGCTTCTGGTCATCGACCGCGCCACCGGCAAGCCGGCCGCCTTCGATCAGAAAGGTGTGCGCCCCGATCTGGGCGCCACTTGGCAGGGCCACAAGACGGTGTTCCAGCATTTGGCGGAGAAGTATCTCGCGCCGGAATACGCGCCGGAAAAGGTGGCCGACCGCGTCGGTATCTCCGCCGCCCGGATCAAGGGCCTGGCCGCCGAGATCGCCCGCGTCGCTTTCGACGAGGCCTTTGAACTCAAGCAGCCCTGGACCGATTTCCGCGGCGAGCGGCATGAGACGATGCCCGGCCGGCCGGTCAGCTTCCACGCCATGCGCGGCATTTCGGCCCATTCGAACGGGTTCCAGACCGACCGTGCGCTGCATCTTCTGCAAATCCTGATCGGCTCGGTCGAGGTGCCCGGCGGCTTCCGCTTCAAGCCGCCCTATCCGAAGCCGTTCGACGCCCATCCGCTGCCGCATTGCAAGGTCACCCCTGGTGCGCCGCTCGACGGGCCGCATCTGGGCTATCCGCGCGGCCCCGAGCATCTGGCGTTGAAGGAAGACGGCAGCCCGGCCCGGATCGACAAGGCCTTCTCCTGGGAGAACCCGCTCAGCGCCCATGGCCTGATGCACATGGTCATCTCGAACGCTCACGCCGGCGATCCCTACAAGATCGACACGCTGCTTCTCTACATGGCGAACATGGCGTGGAACTCGACGATGAACACGCGCCAGGTCATCGAGATGCTGACCGACAAGGGCGCGGACGGCGAATATGTCATCCCGCGGATCATCTATTCCGATGCCTATTCCAGCGAGATGGTCGCCTATGCCGACCTGGTGCTGCCCGACACCACCTATCTGGAACGGCACGACTGCATCAGCCTGCTGGACCGCCCCATCTGCGAGGCCGACGCCGCCGCAGACGCCATTCGCTGGCCGGTGATCGAGCCGGATCGCGAAGTGCGCGGCTTCCAGTCGGTCATGCTGGAACTGGGCGCCCGGCTCGGTCTGCCGGGGATGGTCAAAGAGGACGGCAGCGCCAAATACAAGGACTATGCCGACTACATCGTGAACCATGAACGGCGGCCCGGCGTCGGCCCGCTCGCGGGTTTCCGCGGCAATGGCGATTCCGAAGGCCGCGGGCCGGTGAACCCTGATCAGCTGAAGCGCTATATCGAGAATGGCGGCTTCTACATGGCCCATGTCCCGCACGAGGCGCTCTACTACAAACCCTGGAACGCCGGCTATCAGGACTGGGCGGTGTCGATGGGCTTCTATGACAAGCCGACCCCCTATCTGTTCAGTGTCTATTCCGAACCGATGCGTCGCTTCCAACTCGCCGCCGAGGGCCATGGCACGCGCCAGCCGCCGGACCATCTGCGCGCAAGATTGAAGATGGCGATGGATCCGCTGCCGAGCTGGTATGCGCCGTTCGGCGACGAAGACAGCAAAGACTATCCGATCCATGCGCTGACCCAGCGACCGATGGCGATGTACCATTCCTGGGGCACGCAGAATGCCTGGCTCCGCCAGATCCACGGCCGCAATCCGCTCTACCTGCCGCCGAAGATCTGGAAGGACTACGGCTTCAAGGACGGCGACTGGGCCAAGGTGACCTCGCCGCACGGCGCGATCACCGTTCCCGTGGCGCTGATGTCCGGCCTCAACGACAACACGATCTGGACTTGGAACGCGATCGGCAAGCGCAAGGGCGCTTGGGCTCTGGATCCCGATGCGCCGGAAGCGACCAAGGGTTTCTTGCTGAACCACCTGATCCATGAGCTGCTGCCGCCGAAAGGCGACGGGCTGCGCTGGTCGAATTCCGACCCGGTCACCGGCCAGGCGGCTTGGTTCGACTTGCGCGTGAAGATCGAGCGGGTGGATCCGCAGGATCAGACCCTGCCGGACTTCCCAGTGATCAAATCTCCGGTGCCGCCGGCACCCAAGAACCGCCTGCAAGGGGGCGAGCAATGACCGAACTGCCACCGAAGGGGAAGAAGAAGCTCGGGCTCGTCATCGACCTCGACATTTGCGTCGGCTGCCACGCCTGCGTGACTGCCTGCAAGGGCTGGAACACCGAAAATTATGGCGTTCCGCTTTCGGACATGGACGCCTATGGCGCGGAACCCTCGGGCACCTTCCTGAACCGGGTCCACGCCTTCGAGGTGCAGCCGGCGACCGGCCCGGCCCAGACGATCCACTTCCCGAAATCCTGCCTGCACTGCGAAGACGCGCCCTGCGTGACTGTCTGCCCGACCGGCGCCAGCTACAAGCGGGCCGAAGACGGCATCGTGCTGGTCAACGAGAGCGCCTGCATCGGCTGTGGCCTTTGTGCCTGGGCCTGCCCTTACGGCGCGCGCGAACTTGATCAGGCAGCCGGGGTGATGAAGAAATGCACCCTCTGCGTCGACCGCATATACAATGAGAACTTGCCGGAGGTGGATCGCGTTCCGGCCTGCGTCCGCACCTGCCCGGCCGGCGCGCGCCATTTCGGCGACCTTGGTGACTCCGAAAGCGCCGTGAGCCAGCTGGTGGCCGAGCGCGGCGGCATGGATTTGATGCCGGAACTCGGCACCAAGCCGGTCAACAAGTACCTTCCGCCACGGCCGAAGGACCGTGCGCCCGCCAAGCCGCTCGACCCGATCATTGCCGATATGCAGACTACGGGCCTCGCCGGATGGCTCGATCGCCTGCTGGAGAAGTTCTGATGCATCCCGCGCCGTCCGTAATCATCTTCACCGTCTTCTCGGGCCTGGGCCTCGGTTTCCTGGCCTATCTTGGGCTCGGCGTCGTGCATCCGACCGGGCTGGACGCCTTTCTGGTTTTCGGCTTGGCTTATGGCTTCGCGGTGCTCGGCCTGCTGGCCTCGACCTTCCACCTCGGCAATCCGCAGCGGGCCTTTCGCGCCTTCACGCAATGGAAGACCTCCTGGCTCTCGCGCGAGGCGTGGAGCTCGGTCATCTCGCTGCTGCTGATGGCACCGGTGGCCCTGATCGCCATCTTCTTGGGCGTGCACTCGGCAACCTTCGGCTTTCCAGCCGCTTTCTTGGCCTTGCTGACGGTCTTCTGCACCTCGATGATCTATGCCCAGTTGAAGACCGTCCCGCGCTGGAACCATTGGACGACCCCCGCCCTGTTCCTGACTTTCGCCCTGACCGGAGGCGCCATTCTTTCCGGCTGGGCATCGGCGGCCATTGCGCTTTGCGTCGTGCTCGGCGTTCTGCTGATCGCCAGCTACGCGCTCGGCGACGGCCGGTTCGCAGCGCGCGGCTCCACGATGGAGACGGCGACGGGCCTCGGCCGGATTGGCAAGGTCAGGCTGTTCGAGCCGCCGCACACGGGCACCAACTACCTGATGCGGGAAATGATCCATATCGTCGGGCGCAAGCACTCGGTGAAGCTCCGGACGATTTCGGTGATCTTCGCGGCACTGCTACCGGCCCTTTCCTTGCTTCTGCTGCCGATGAACATCGGGACCATTGCCTTGGCCCTGGCCTTCCATCTGATCGGTGCCTTCGCGGCGCGCTGGCTCTTCTTCGCAGAAGCCGAGCATGTCGTCGGCCTGTACTACGGCGCCCGCTAAGGCGAGCTCAGTGCGCCAAATGGCCTCGCCCCGACCGGGGCGGGGCCCTTTTTCATTCGCCTCTCGTACCCGTGCCACGCAATCAAGCCAAACCGCGGATTGCATCGGCTAACCGCCGGCGCTAACCCTCCGGAGGCCAGCAGGGAGCCGCTCATGCCCGTCGATCCCGTCGCCCTTTCCGCGGAACTGATCCGCTGCCCCTCGGTCACGCCCACCGAAGGCGGTGCCTTGACGGTGTTGCAAAAGCTGCTCACCTCCGCCGGGTTCGAAACGCATCGGGTCGATCGCGGTGGGGTCGCCAACCTCTTCGCGCGCTGGGGAAACAAAGGCGCCAATCGCAGCTTCGGCTTCAACGGCCACACCGATGTCGTTCCGATCGGCGACGCCACCGCTTGGAGCCATGACCCGTTTGGCGGCGAAATAGTCGACGGCATGCTTTGGGGCCGCGGCGCGACCGACATGAAGACCGGCGTCGCCGCCTTCGCCGCCGCGGCGGTGGATTTCGTTACCGAGACGCCCCCCGACGGCGCGGTGATCCTTGCGATCACCGGCGACGAAGAGGGCATGGCTGTCGACGGAACCGTGGCGCTTTTGGACTGGATGACAGCCCAAGGCGAGCGGATGACGGCCTGCCTCGTCGGCGAGCCGACCTGTCCAAATGAGATGGGCGAGATGATGAAGATCGGCCGCCGCGGTTCGATGACGGCGCATTTCACCGCCCGCGGCGTGCAAGGCCACTCCGCCTACCCGCACCGCGCCAAGAACCCTCTGACGGCGATGGTGCGACTGATGGACCGGCTGGCCAGTCACGAACTCGATCAGGGCACCGCGCATTTTGACCGCTCGACCCTGGCCATCACAACGATCGACACCGGCAACAAGGCATCGAATGTCATCCCGGCGGAATGCCGTGCCACGGTGAATATCCGCTTCAATGATGCGCATAGCTCCGCAAGCCTGACGAACTGGCTGCGGGCAGAGGCGGCCAAGGTTGAAGAAGAAACCGGCGTCGCGATCGCGATGACTACGCAGGTCTCTGGCGAGAGCTTTCTGACCCCGCCGGGCGAGCTTTCGCGCCTCATAGCGGGTTCCGTTCAGGCGGAAACTGGCCGTCTGCCTGAGGCCTCGACCACCGGCGGGACTTCGGATGCCCGCTTCATCAAGGACCATTGCCCGGTGGTGGAATTCGGCCTGGTCGGCAAGACGATGCATCAGGTGGATGAACGCGTGCCGATCGCCCAGATCGTTCAGCTGAAGGCGATCTACAGCCGCATCCTGCGGGACTATTTCGCGTGACCGTCCAGATCGCTGCAACCCGCGATATCGCCACTTGCCGCAGGTTACGGCGGATCGTCTTCATCGAAGAGCAGGGCGTGAGCGAGGCCGACGAATTGGACGACCTCGACGAGGTTGCGATTCATCTTCTGGCCACGGAAGAGGGCCGTCCGCTCGGTACCGCACGCCTGCTCACGGCCGGCCCGACCGGCAAGATCGGCCGTGTCTGCGTCTTGCCCGACCGTCGCGGCACGGGCCTGGGAGCGGCGCTCATTCGCGCCGGAATCGAGACGTTTCGGCAAGGCGGCGGCATCAAGAAGGTGAAGCTTGGGGCCCAAGTCCATGCGCTGGGTTTCTATCAGAAGCTCGGCTTCTCCGCGGTCGGGGACGTCTACGACGACGCGGGGATTCCCCACCGCGACATGGAACTTCACCTCTGAATTCCGGTTTTCCCGGTGACGCCTCTCGCGTCGCGTGCTACGCACCGGCCATGGAGCAACTCCCCGCCAAAGCCGAACTTCTCGCCTGGATTGCCGATCACCCAGACGCCGCCAAGCGCGACATTGCGCGGGCGTTCGGCATCAAGGGCGGCCCCGCGCGCATCGAGTTGAAGCGGATGCTGCGGGAGTTGGAGGCCGACGGCGTGCTGGAACGTCGGCGCCGCAACTATCGCGACCCCGACAGCTTGCCGCCGGTCGCCGTGCTGACGATCTTGCCGGCCGATGCTCAGGGCGACCAATGGGCAAAACCAATGGAATGGGAAGGGCGCGGCCCGGCGCCACGCATCCTGTTCCGGCCGCGGAAAGCCGACGCCCCCGTGACGGCCGGGGATCGCATCCTGGCCCGGCTGAACCCGGTCCCCGGCGAAGACCATGCCTTCGAGGCGCGGCTGATCCGGAAGATCGGGGTGGCGATGCACAAGGTGCTCGGCATCTTCCGCAAAGAGGCCGAAGGCGGACGCATCGTTCCAATCGACAAGGGGGCCGACAAAGACTGGCGGGTGGCCGCGGATGCCACTCATGGCGCACGCGATGGCGAATTGGTGGAGGCCGAGCAAGTTGGCCCGCGGGCTCGGCTCGGCCTGCCGCAGGCCCGCGTGATCGAGGTGCTGGGCGACCCGTCGGCACCGAAAGCGGTCAGTCTGATCGCCATACATCAGCACGGGATTCCGGATGACTTCCCGGATGCGGCTGTCGAAGAGGCCGATTCGATGACCCCCGCCGGCCTGGGTGAGCGGGAAGACTTACGGCATCTGGATCTCGTGACCATCGACCCCGAGGATGCACGCGACCACGACGACGCAGTCTATGCCCACCCCGACGAGGACCCTAAGAACCCTGGCGGTTTCATTCTTTGGGTCGCCATTGCCGATGTGGCTCACTATGTCACTCCAGGCTCCGCGCTCGACCGCGAGGCCCGGCGCCGTGGCAATTCCACCTATTTCCCGGATCGGGTCGTTCCGATGCTGCCGGATCGGCTTTCCGGCGACCTCTGCTCTTTGCACGAGGGGGTCGACCGTCCGTGTCTGGCGGTGCGCATGAAGATAGACGCCGGCGGGCACAAGCTTTCCCACCGCTTCACGCGCGGCCTGATGCGTTCGGTCGCCTCGCTGAGTTACGAAGAGGTCCAGGCGGCCCAGGACGGACGGCCGAACGAACGCTGTGCCGAGCTCCTGCCGGAGGTCATCGCGCCCCTCTACAATGCCTATGCCGCCTTGAAAGCGGCGCGCGAACTCCGGCAACCGCTGGAGCTCGACCTTCCGGAGCGGCGCATCGTCCTGTCGGACGATGGCCGCGTCGTGTCCGTCGCCTTCCGCGACCGCTTCGATGCCCATAGGCTCATCGAAGAATTCATGGTGCTGGCGAATGTCGCCGCCGCCGAGGAA
>JAKAJW010000241.1 GCA_021813645.1 Pseudomonadota bacterium
CCCCCACGCCGCCGTCGCCCGCCGCGGCGGGCAGCGGGCGTTGGATGCGCCTGCTGCTGATCGCCTCGCTCGGGCTGAACCTGGTGATCCTCGGCCTGGCCGGCGGCCACGAGTTGTCGCGCGCCATCTACGGCCCGCGGCCGCCGATCCGCGAGCTGGCCTTCGGCCCTTTCACCGAGGCGCTCTCGCCCGTCGACCGGCGCGCGCTGCTGCACGACTTCTTCCGCGAGGCAAAGGGGTTCGTGGCGCAGCGGGCGGCGATGCGGGCGGATTTTCGCGCCTTCGTCGCGGCGTTGCGCCGCGAGCCCTACGACCCGGCGGTCTTCGCCGGGGTGATGGCGCGGCAGAAGCAGCGGACCGAAGACTGGATGGCGCTGGGTGAGACGCTGCTGGCCGATCGCATCGCCCAGATGACGCCGGCCGAGCGCCTGGCCTTCGCCGACCGGCTGCAGCACGAGTTCGACCGCCATGCCGCCCGCCAGCGGCCGGCCGCCGTGGGGCAATGACCCCGGGAGCCTGAAAAAAAGGGGCGGGCGGAGGCGCGCCGCCGGTCAGGCGGCGTTCATGCCCATCATGACCTGGTTGCGGCCTTCGGCCTTGGCCTGCATCAGCGCCAGGTCGGCCTGGTTGAGCACCTCTTGCGCCGGCGGGCCGTTGCCGATCGCCAGGCCGATCGAGACGGTGATCGGCACCGCGCCGCCGCCCGGCAGGGCGATCGGCCGCATCTCGACGACGCGGCACAGCCGCTCCGCCGCGGCGCGCGCCTCGGAGAGGTCGGTATCGGGCAGCACCACCAGGAATTCCTCGCCGCCGATCCGGGCCAGCAGGTCGACCGCCCTGAGGTTGTCGGCCAGCCGCCGCGCGACTTCGACCAGCACCGCATCGCCGGCGGCATGGCTGAAGCGGTCGTTCACCGACTTGAAGCGGTCGATGTCGAGCAGCATCGCGGCGAAGCTGCGGCCGGACTGCGTGGCGCGCGCGGCGATATGGCCGAGATGGGGCATCGCATAGCGGCGGTTGTGCAATCCGGTCAGCGGGTCGCGGACCGACAGGCGCATGTTGTCGCGCAGCGAGGCGCGCAGCCGGTCCGCCAGGCGTTTTCGGCGCACCAAGGTCTCCAGCCGCAGCGCCAGCTCGCGCGGGTCGAAGGGGGCGATCACCAGATCGTTGGCGCCGAGGTCGAGCGCCATGGCGGCCAGGTCGCGCCGGCCAGGGGGCAGCACGATGCACATTTCGGCATGGCGGGTCGAGGGGCGCGCGCGCAGCTCCGACATCAGCCGAAGCCCGTCGCCCGGCATGCGCAGGTCGGCGAAGATGACGAAGACGTCGGGCGTTTCCGGCCCGGCCAGCGCCACCTCGGGATGGGGCATGATCAGGCGGTGCGGCAGGACCGGGGCGACGGCGTTGCGCCAGTCGATCGCCTGCTGCGGCGTCGCGGCGATCAGGGCGACCAGCGCCGGCCCGCCGAAGCTTGGGGTTTCCTCGGCGAAGCCGAGCGTGCGGCCGGTGACCTCGCGCAGCGACAGCTCGGCCTCGGTCTCGCGCGCCCGCAGCAGGCTGCGCAAGCGGGCGAGCAAAAGTTGATCGTCGATCGGCTTGGTCAGGAAATCGTCCGCCCCGGCGGCAAGCGCGGCGAGCCGCGCCTCGGGGTTGCCGTTCTCCGTCAGCAGCAGGACCGGGATGGTCCGCGTCATCGGATCCGCGCGCAGCTGGCGGCAGACGGAAATGCCGTCGATATCCGGCAGGTCGAGATCGAGCAGGATCGCGTCGGGCGCCTCTTCGCGCGCCACGCGCAGGGCTGCAAGACCCGAGTCGGCCTGGAGCGTCGCGTAAAAGGCGGCGGCGAGCCTGCTCTTCAGTTCGATGCGATTCGTGGCGCTGTCGTCCACGATGAGGAGTCGGCCGGTCACCTGCGGTCTCCGTTCCTTTTCCCTTAACGTCAACTAGCAATCTCGCGCAGAAATGGTTAACAAAGGCTTTCCGCAACTTATGACTTTGGTGACAGAATTGTGAACAAGCGGGACGGCGCCGAGGTGATCGCGTTGCGGGCGCTGGGCTGGATCGTCGGCGATGCGACGGTCCTGCCGCTGTTCCTCGCGGCCGGTGGGGTCGAGTTGGCGGCGCTCAAATCCCGCGCCGGCGATCCGGTGTTTCTGGCCGGAGTGCTCGATTTCCTGCTGCAGGAAGATGCCTGGATCATCGCCTTCTGCGACGCCGAAGGGCTGCCCTATACGGCGCCGCAAGCCGCGCGCCAGTCGCTGCCCGGCGGCGCGGCGACGCACTGGACCTGAGCGGGTCAGAAATGCGGCAGGTTATGCGCCTCGCCCGAGCGCAGATCCGAAAGGAGCCGCTGGAGCGCGTCGCACCCGTCGCCGGGGAGCTTCGACAGGAAGTGCCGGGCATTGTCCTCGGCCACCGGGACGGCGCGTTCCAGAAGCGCGATGCCGGCCGGGGTCAGCGCAACCCGGGTGGTGCGCCGGTCGCCTTCGCCGGTGCGCCGGGCAAGCCATCCCTTCGCCTCCATCTGCCGGAGCGCGCGTGAGGTCGCGGTGCGGTCTGTCCCGATAAACTGCGCGATTTCAGATGGTTGTGAATGGTTCTCGATATGGACGGCGAGCAGGATGCACCAGGTGAGCCGGGTCAGGCCGAGCTGGCGCAGGCCGTCCTCCAGCCGCCGCTCCTGCAGCCGCGCGGTCAGCGTCAGCTGATACATGATCGAGTTGTGCAGCCGGTAGGTCGTCCCCATGTGGGATCCATCGGCGATCCTCGGGCGCGTGTCAATCGGACCGGGCGGAGCGGGCGGCGGCAGCGTCTAGCGTGGCGGCGGGCGTGGCGATCGCGCAGATGCGAGGAAAGCGGCGGTTGCCTTGCGGGCCGCAGTCGGCGAGGCTGCCGGCGCGCTTCGGGGCGCGGATGGGGGGCAGGGAGGAGGACGGGCGATGATCACCGGGATTCTGTTCGACAAGGACGGCACGCTGTTCGACTTCCATGCCACCTGGGGCGGCTGGACGCGCGAGCTGCTGACCGAATTGGCTGAGGGCGACGACGACTACGCCGCGCGGCTGGGCATGTTGGTGGGCTATGAGATGGACACCGGCGAGTTCGAACCCGACAGCCCGGTCATCACGCATACCCCCGACGAGATCGCCTTGGCGCTGCTGCCGCAGCTGCCGGGAAAGTCGCTCGCGGCCCTGGTCACGCAGATGAACAGTAAGGCGGCAACGGTCGCATTGTCGCCGGCGGTGCCACTATCGCCCTTGCTGCAGGATCTGCGCGCGCGGGGGCTGAAGCTCGGCATCGCCACCAACGATGCCGAGCAGGCGGCGCGGGCGCAGCTCGCCTCGGTCGGGATCGAGGGGCAGTTCGACTTCATCGCCGGCTTCGATTCCGGCCACGGCGGCAAGCCCGGTGCCGGCATGATGCTGGCCTTCGCGGCGGCCTGCGGGCTCGACCCCGCTGCCGTCGTCATGGTCGGCGACAGCCGCCACGATCTGGTCGCCGGGCGCGCGGCGGGGATGCGGGCGGTGGGCGTGCTGACCGGGCCGGCGACCGAGGCGGAGCTGGCGCCGCTGGCCGAGATCGTGCTGCCCGATATCGGCCATCTGCCGCATTGGATCGACGCGCAGGCGCGGGTCGAAAGCTGAGGCGGCGCAAAAACGACGCCCTCCCGTCGCGTTCGGCATGCTTCCCCCCGGCGCCTGCTGGCAAATCTGGCCAGCAGGAGGTGCGCGATGACCGAGGAACCCCGCAGGCGGCGTGCCGGTGGCCATGCCGGCAACAAGAGCCGCGCCGGCCAGGCCGCGATCGATCAGATGCCCTGGCGCATTCCGGTCAACCCCGACCGGCCGACCGAGCCGCTGGACGAGGCGGGGGTCGAGGCGATCCACCGCGGCGCCATGCGGGTGCTGTCGGAGATCGGTATCGAGTTCCTGAACCCGGAGGCCACCGCGATCCTGAAGGCGGCCGGCTGCAAGGTCGCCGGCACCAACGTCCGGATGGACGAGGATTTCGTGATGGAGATGCTCGGCCATGCGCCGGAAAGCTTCACCATCACCCCGCGCAACCCCGCGCGCGAGATCGTGGTGGGCGGCAAGCACATGGTCTTCGTCAATGTCTCCTCGCCGCCCAACGCCTGGGATCTGGAGCGCGGCAAGCGGGCAGGGGACTTCGCCACCTTCCAGGAATTCATCAAGCTGACGCAGTATTTCAACTGCATCCATGTCGCCGGCGGCTATCCGGTCGAGCCGATCGACATCCATCCCTCGATCCGCCATCTCGACTGCCTCGCCGAGAAGCTGATCACCACCGACAAGGTGGTGCATGCCTATTCGCTGGGCCGCGAGCGGGTCGAGGATGTGATGGAGATGACCCGGCTCGCCGCCGGGCTTAGCCATGAGGAGTTCGAGGCGAAGCCGCGGATGTACACCAACATCAACTCGGTCTCGCCCTTGAAGCACGATTTCCCGATGCTGGACGGCGCGATGCGGCTTGCCCGCCGCAACCAGCCGGTGATCGTGACGCCCTTCACCCTGGCCGGCGCCATGGCGCCGGTCACCATGTCGGGGGCGGTGGCGCTCAGCCTGGCCGAGGCGCTCGCCGCCATTGCGCTGCTGGAATACATCCGGCCCGGCGCGCCGGTCGCCATCGGCACCTTCACCTCGAACGTCGACATGAAATCGGGCGCGCCGGCCTTCGGCACGCCGGAATACATGCGGGCGACGCAGATGACCGGCCAGCTGGTGCGCAAATACAAGCTGCCGCTGCGCTCCTCCGGTGTCTGCGCGGCGAATGTGCCGGACGCCCAGGCCATGTGGGAGACCTGCAACTCGCTCTGGGCGGCGGTCAGCTCGGGCACCAATTTCGTCTATCACGCCGCCGGCTGGCTGGAGGGCGGGCTGATCGCCAGCCCGGAGAAATTCGTGATGGACTGCGAAGTGCTGCAGATGATCCAGCGCTATTTCGAGCCGCCGACCTGGGCGACCACGCCGGAAGACATCGCCTTCGAGGCGATCAAGGAGGTCGGCGCCAACGGCCATTACTTCGGCTGCCAGCACACCCAGGAACGCTATGCCAGCGCGTTCTATGCGCCGATCGCCTCGGATTGGCGGAACTTCGAAGCCTGGCAGCTCGACGGCGCGGTCTGGACGCCGGAGCGGGCGCATCGGATCTACAAGTCGATCCTGGCCGAATTCGTGCCGCCGCCGATGGATGCGGGCCACAAGGAGGCGCTGCTGGACTTCGTCGCCCGGCGCAAGGCCGAGGGCGGCGCGCCGACCGACTTCTGAGACGCGCGGCCGCACTGGCGTCCGGCGGCCGGGCTCGTTAGGCTGCGGCGGCAGGAGGCAGGCGGATGCGGATCGGACAGGCGTTCTTGCGGCGCACGGGGTTGGCGCTGATCGGCACCGGTGCGGGGCTGGTGTTCTGGCTGTTCCTGCGCAACCTGCGGCTGGCCGAGAGCCATCCGCAGGGCTATCTGTTCGCCGCCACCCTGGCCGCGGTCTTCTTCGCCACCACGCTACTGTGCACCGGCCCGCTGGCGCTGCGCCGGGTGCTGCCGGCCGCGCTTGCCCTGGCGCTGGCGCTGGCGGGGCTGCTGAGCTGGGCCAGCCTGCGGTTCGACTCCCTGCCGGAATTCCTGCAGGCGCCCGAGCGGCTGGTGGGGATCCTGCTGCTCGGCTATCTGCCCTTGCCCTTTCTGATCGCCGCCGGCGGGCCGGGTTGGCGCGACTATCCGGCGCTGTTCGGCCAGGCCTGGAGCCTGCTGGTGCGCAGCGTCGGCGCCTGGGTCTTCGTCGGCATGCTTTGGCTGCTGATCTTCCTGTCCAACACGCTGCTGCAGCTCGTTCATGTCCATACCATCGCCCGCCTGCTGGAGATCGGCGGGCTACCCTGGGCGCTGACCGGCGCCGCCTTCGGGCTGGCGCTGGCGGTGGTGAACGAGTTCCTCGACTTCACCTCGCCCTATCTGACGCTGCGGCTGCTGCGGTTGCTGGTGCCGGTGGTGCTGGCGGTCTCGGCGATCTTTCTGGTCGCGCTGCCGCTGCATGGGCTGTCGACCTTCTTCGGCGGCATCTCCTCGGCTCAGACCCTGCTGGCGATGGCGCTGGCCGGCATCACGCTGGTCTCTTCCGCGCTGGCGGAAACCGATGCCGACGCGGTGCAGGCCCCGGTGATGGTGCGCAGCACCCAGGCTTTGGCGCTGCTGCTGCCGATCCTGGCCGGGCTCGGTGCCACGGCGGTCTGGCTGCGGGTCGCGCAATACGGCTGGACGCCGCCGCGCATCGCCTCGGCCATGGTGGCGGGCCTGGCGCTGGCCTATGGCCTGGCCTATGCCCTCGCGGTGCTGCGCGGCAGCGGCTGGGGCGCGCGGATCCGCGCGACCAACACGGTCCTGGCGCTCTGCGTGATCGGCGCTGTCGCGCTGGCTTTCACCCCGGCGCTGAACCCGCAACGCCTCGCGGCCGAGGATCAGCTCGCCCGTTACCTGTCCGGCCGGCTGAACCTGAACGACCTCGACCTGCTAGCGCTGCGCGACGATTGGGGCCGGCCCGGGCGCGAGGTTCTGGCGCGGCTGAAGACGCTCGCGGAGCAGCCGGGGCAGGAGGCGCTGAGGGCGCGGCTGGCAGAGCAGTCGCAACTGGCCGCGATCGACCGTGACACCCGGCTCAAGCTCGGCGCGCAGTTGCGCGCGATCGTGCCAGTTCGGCCCGAGCCGGCGGGGGGCGGGCACAGCGCGCTGCTCGACGCGCTGATCGCGCGGACCGACACCGCCGAGCTGCGCGACCTGCTGGACGCCTGCCACCGCAGCCTGCCCGATGGCGCGCCGGGCTGCGTCTTCCTCGCCGAGGTCTTCCTGCCCGACGCGATCGGGCCGCAAGGGCTGCTGCTGTACCGCGCGCCTTCGGGCGCGCTGCGCAGCGAGGCTGTGATCCGCGATCCGATCCGCGGCCTGATCCGCGCCGATACCACCGATCTCGCCCCGTCGGGCAGCCAGCCGATCGATGCCGCCGCCCTGATCGCCCAGGCGCAGCGCGGCCCGGTCTCGATGGCGCCGGCGCGGATGAACGCGATGGAGTTCGACGGCCACCAAATCGTCATCCTTCCCGCCGGGCAATAGCCAATTGTTAAGGCGACGGGGCTAAGTTTGCGCCAGGGATAGGGGATTGCACGATGCATGGCCTGGTCAATCGATCGATCCAAAGCTTCTTGCGCGACACTTACGGCGAGGAGTTGTGGCTCCGTATTGCCCATGACGCACGGCTCGGCTTCGAGAATTTCGAGGCGATGCTGGGTTATGACGACGCTTTGACGGAGGCCGTGCTGGCCTCCGCCGCCAAACTGCTGGAACGGCCGCACGAAGCCTTGCTGGAGGATCTCGGCACCTACCTCGTCTCGCATCCCAATCTGGAGCCGATTCGTCGGCTGCTGCGATTCGGCGGGGTGTCCTTCGTGGATTTTCTGCATTCGCTCGACGATCTGGCCGAGCGCGGCCATCTGGCGGTGCCCGACCTCGAGCTGCCGCAGTTCGAGCTTTACCCCATCACGGGCACGCAATTCCTGCTGCGATGTACCGCGCCAAGCGCCGGCTATGCCCATGTGATGGTCGGCGTGCTGCGGGCGATGGCCGACGACTACGGGGCGCTGGCGCTGCTCGACTATGCGGGCATTGACCATGGTGCGGAAACCATCACCATTGAGTTGCTGGAGCCGAGCTTTGCCGCCGGCCGGCCGTTTCGACTTGCCTCCGGAGCAGTTTGATGGCGGAGAACGCAGCATCTTCAGTGGCTCAGCCGCCCAAAGCCGTGTTCGAGGTGCCGGCCGAGGGCTTGGACCGGCTGATGCCGATGTATCTCTGGCTCTCGCCGGAGGGGGTGGTGCGCGGTGTCGGCCCGACCCTGCGCAAGGTGCTGCGTGAGGAGCCGCGCGGCCGGCCGCTGCGCGAGCTGTTCCAGCTGCGCCGGCCGCGCGATCTGAACTGGCAGGGCGATGTGCTGCAGTTGGCCGGCGCGCGGCTGCACCTGCAACTGGTCTCGCCGCCGTTCACCGGCTTTCGTGGGCTGGCGACGGTTCTCGCCGGTCGGCAGGGCCTGCTGATCAACATGTCCTTCGGCATCGGCGTGGCGGAATCGGTGCGCGTCCACGATCTGACCGATGCCGATTTCGCGCCGACCGATCTGACCGTGGAAATGCTCTATCTCGGCGAGGCGAAATCCGCGGTGATGCAGGAATTGCATGCGCTGAACCGGCGGCTGCAACTGGCCAAGGCCACGGCGGAGGAGCAGGCGCTGACCGATACGCTGACCGGCCTGTCCAACCGCCGGGCGATGGATCAGGCGATCGACCGGCTGATCGGCCAGGAGACCGATTTCGGCCTGGCCCATCTCGACCTCGATTTCTTCAAGCAAGTCAACGACAGCCTGGGCCATGCCGCCGGCGATCACGTCCTCAAGCGCGTGGCGCGGGTGCTGCTCGACGAGACCCGCAACGGCGATTTCGTCTCGCGGGTCGGCGGCGACGAATTCGTGCTGATCTTTCCGGGCCTGACCAATCTCGAGGCCCTCGGCTCGATCGCCAAGCGGATCATCGCGCGCCTGAATCAGCCGATCGATTATCGCGGCCAGCCTTGCCGGATTTCGGCGTCGATCGGCATGACGGCCTCGACGCTCTATCCCAATCCGCGGGCCGATCGGATGCTGAGCGACGCGGATCAGGCGCTCTACAGGTCGAAGTCGCAGGGCCGCGGCCGGGCGACGCCGCATTACGGCCCGGAGCAGCGCATGGACGGACCCGAGCGCCGCAAGCCGCCCTCGGCGCAGGCCTACAGCAAGAAAACCTAGCCGCGCGGGCCGATTGCGCCGGCCGGGCAGGGGCGGCGGGACCAGATCGGCGCGAGCCTCACGCCCCCAGATGCGGCAGGGCTTCGGCCGGGCTGGCGAAGAAGGCGAAGCCGTTCGGGCCGAGGTGGAGCCGGTCGCCGCTTCGCTCGACCGCCGCGGCCGGGCCGATCGGTTCGGCCGGACCCTGCATCGCCAGGCTCACCGCGCGCGGCGAGAGATTGTAGAGACAGGTCACCGCGCGGCCCTCATGCAGGCGATGGAAGGCCAGCACCGGCTCTGCCACTTCGGCGAAGCGGGTCTTGCCATGGCGCAAAGCGGGCTCGGCGCGGCGGAAGGCGAGGGCGGCGCGATAGGCGGCCAGGATGGAATGCGGGTCGGCCTCCTGCCCGTCGACCGCGCGGGCCGCCTGTTCAGGCTTCACCGGGAGCCAGGGCCGGGAGGCGGTGGAGAAGCCGGCGTTCGGCGCCGCAGCCTGCCAGGCCATCGGCGTGCGGCAGCCGTCGCGGCCCTTGTTTTCCGGCCAGAACTTCAGCCCGGGCGGGTCGGTCAGCTCGTCATAGCTGAGCTCGGTCTCGGTCTGGCCGAGCTCTTCGCCCTGATAGAGGCCGATCGTGCCCTCGAAGCCGATCATCATCGCGATGGCCAGCCGCGCCAGCGCTTCGTGGCTGGCCCCGTGTTTGGCCCAGCGGCTGGCATGGCGGTTCACGTCGTGGTTGGAGAAACTCCACCACGGCCAGCCGTCCGGCGCGCCTGCGAAAAAGCCCTCGATCAGCTTGCGGAAATGCCCCGCGGTGAATTGCGGCCCGAGCATCTCGAAGGAATAGGCCATATGCAGCCGGTCGCGGCCGCGGGTGTATTCCTCCATCACCGCGAGGGCGCGGTTCGCCTCGCCCACCTCGCCGACCATGGCGCGGGCGTCATAGGCGTCGAGCAGCCGGCGCATCCGCTGCAGGAAGCCAATGTTTTCCGGCTGAGTCTTGGAATAGATATGGTCCTGCATGTCATAGGGGTTGACCGAGGGCCGGCCGTCCTTCTGCGCCATCGGCGGGTTGGAGCGCAGCTTGGCATCGCAGAAATAGTAGTTGACGGTGTCGAGCCGGAACCCATCCACCCCGCGCTCCAGCCAGAACGTCATGGTGTCGAGCAGAGCGTCCTGGACGGCGGGCTGGTGGAAGTTCAGATCCGGCTGCGAGATCAGGAAGTTGTGCAGGTAATACTGGCGCCGGCGGGTGTCCCATTCCCAGGCCGGCCCGCCGAAATGCGAGGGCCAGTTGTTCGGCGGCGTGCCGTCCGGGCGGGGATCGGCCCAGACATACCAATCGGCTTTCGGGTTGGTCTTGTCGGCCCGGCTTTCGGCGAACCAGGGATGGCGGTCTGAGGTGTGCGAGAGCACCTGATCGATGATGACCTTGAGGCCGAGCGCATGGGCGCGGGCGACCAGCACGTCGAAATCCTTCAGCGTGCCGAACAAGGGATCGATGTCGGTGTAGTTCGACACGTCATAGCCCATGTCGTCCATCGGCGAGGTGAAGATGGGTGAGAGCCAGATCGCCTCGACGCCGAGCGAGGCGACGTGGTCGAGCCGGCGGGTGATCCCGGCGAGGTCGCCGATGCCGTCGCCGTTGTCGTCCTGAAACGAGCGCGGGTAGATCTG
>JAKAJW010000400.1 GCA_021813645.1 Pseudomonadota bacterium
GCTCCAGCCCGCTTTCCAGCCGGTCCACCTTGCTCAGGCCATAGTTCACGAAATAGTCCGGATCCGAGACCGTCTGCAGTTGGAACTTCAGGGTGAAGCCGTGCGGCAGGTTGAAATAGCCGTCGCCGAACAGGTAGCCGCGGGTCTGGCCCGGCTGGATCTTGTCGCGCGAGGCCGCACCGCGGAACTCCAGCGCGCCGTTGGTGAAGGCCTGGCGATAGCGCAGGCCGAGCGTCGTGGCGTTCTTGCTGGCGAAATAGGGAAAGACGGTCAGGTCGCGGCTCGGCCCGAAGGGCAGGAAATAGGGAACCTCCACACCCAGGCCGAAGGTGGTGGAGCTCGAGACGCGCGGCACCAGAAAGCCGCGTGCGCGCTTCACGCTGGGATCGGGCAGGCGCAGGGTGGGCAGGTAGAACACCGGCACGCCGAAGAAACGCAGCTGGGCGTTCTGGAAATAGATCGACTGGTCGGCCTCGTCATGGATCACCCGGCTTGCCCGGATTTCCCACAGCGGTCGCGGATTGGCCGAGCAGACCACGCAGGCCGAGGTGACGGCGCGGCTGAGCTGGGTGTAGCGGCCATCGACCCGCCGGGCGTCCTGCGCGGCGATCTCGGTCTTGTTGTCGAGCACCATCTTGGCCGAGCGCAGGATGCCGTTCTGTAGATCGGCGGACAGGTCGGCGCCATCGGCCACCAGGGTCGAGCGGCCGAGGTTGTCGACCAGGACGAGCGGTCCCTCGACGTTGATCGTCCCCTTGGTCTGGTCGTAGGTGATCTTCTCGGCCTTGAGCCGGGTGCCCTTGTAGAACACTTCGACATGGCCCTCGGCCACCAGGATGCCCTTGCCGTGCTGGCGCACCGTGTCGGCGATCAGGGTAGCGAGCTCGGGATGTCCCGGGTCGGTGGGCGGGGCGTCGGCCACCGCGGGCAGCGCGGCCAGGCCAAGCCCGAGCGCGAGGGCGAGCGGAGCGAGACGCATCAGCCGTCCTCCAGATGCAAAAGTAGCCCGAGCGAGAGGAGGATGGCGATCAGAGGGGGCGCCCAGGCGGCGAGCGCTATTGGTATTTGACCACTGTTTCCAAGGGCTTGCGCGAAGTTCCTCAGGAAGTAGATGGCGAAGCCCGAGATCAGCGCGGCCAGCACCATCATCCCGGTGCGGCCGAAGCGGACGTGCCGCATGGTGAAGCCGGCGCCGATCAAGACCATGGCGGCGAGCAGCAGCGGCAGCGCCATCTCCATCTGGAGCCAGACGCGATGCTCGCGGGCGGAAAAGCCCGCCTTGCGCAGCCGCTCGATGAAGTCCGGCAGCTGCCAGATCGGGATTTCGCTCGGATTGCCGAAGCCGTCGCGGATCTGCTGGCGGGTGAGATCGGAGGGCAGCGTCATCTCGCTGGCCTGGCGGGCCGATTGCTCGGGGTTCGGCGTGTCGAAATGCCAGATCTTCGCGTCGGTCAGTTGCCATGCGCCATGGGTGAGATCGGCGCGCGCGGCCTCCACCCGCTGGACCGGCTGGCCCTTGCCGTCCAGGCTGATGAAGGTCGCGCCCACCAGCCGGGTGCCGTCGAGGCTGGAGTGATCGGCGCGGATGACCGTCTGGCCGGCGGCGGCGGTCTGGCGCAGCCAGAGCCCTTCGCGGCTGATCGACAGGACGTTCTCCGGCCCGCTCGCATAATGGCTGAGCAGGGCCTTGTAGGCCTCGGAGCTGACCGCGACGATCGGATTGAGCAGGCCAACGGCGAAGAACCCGAGCGCGAGCGCGGTCAGCACCGGGCTCAGCAGCATGCGCAGCGCCGAGCGGCCGGCCGCGCGGATCACCACCAGTTCGCTCGAGCGTGCCAAGCTGAGAAACAGCGCCAGCGCGGCGAGAATGGTGATCAGCGGCAGGATCCGGTAGAGTCCGTCGGGCATGTTCAGCGCGGCCAGGCGGGCCGCCTGGGCGAAGCCGATCGAGGAATCGGCCGCGCGGTGCAATTCCTCGACCAGGTCGAGCAGCACCAGGATCAGCGCGAAGCCGGCCGCGATCAGCAGGAAGTTCATCAGGAACTTCCGCGCGATATAGAGGTTCAGCGTCATGTGGCGGCAAGCCCGGCCGCCGGAACCCCCAGGCGTCGCACCCGGCCGGCGCGCAGCAGCAGCAACCCGCTCGCGGCCAGGCCCACCGCCGGCGGCAGATAGGCCAGCGGCCAATAGGCCAGCGCGGTGGGGCCGACCCCTGCGCACCAGTCGATCAACACCTGCAGCAGGATCAGCATGAGGGCGCCGAAGCCGATCTGGCGCCAGTTGCCGAAACGGCTGAAGCCGCCGAGCATCAGGCAGGACAGGCCGAGCAGCGCCGCGGCCAGCGCGGTGAGCGGCTGCGCGATGCGGGTATGGGCCTCGTAGATCAGCGCGGCGCGGGTCTGCCCGGTTTCCGACAGCGCCGCCGGATCGGCGGCCAGCAGCTCGGCCGTGGTCAGTTCCGCCAGGCCGCGGCTGCGCGGGCCGGGCGCGCCGATCAGCGCGCCGATGTCATAGGTGAAATCGGCGAACCGGGTGACCGAAAGCCGCTGGCTGGACAGGCTCAGCGTCTGCGCCATGCCGTCGAACATGACCAGCTTGGAGCCGGCGGCCGCTTTCACCAGGATGGCCCGCCGCGCGGTATAGGTGGTGCGCGATCCCGGCGTGCGGCCGTCCGACAGGAAGACGTCGTGCATCTCGCCGAGCGGCGTGATCTGCCGGATGAACAGCGTCACGTTGTCGGCCGGATGGATGAATTTGCCCTCGGTCAGGATGCGGGCGGAGATGTTGCGCGCCATCTCGGCCTGCCGCTCGGCCAGCCGCGTCCGGCTCGCCGGCACCAGCACATTGGCCAGCAGCGCCACCAGCAGGGCGACGATGACGCCGAAGTAGAGCGCCGGCCGGGCGATCCGGAACGGCGAGGCGCCGGTCGCCTGGACCACCACCAGCTCGCTTTCGTTCTGCATCCGGTTGACCACATAGACCGAGGCGGCGAAGGCCGACAGCGGCAGCATGATCTTGATGACATTGGGCAGGCTGAGCAGCGTCAGTTCCAGGAAGACTCGCAGCGTCTGGCCATCGCCGATCAGATGGTTGAACAGCAGGACCGCGCGATTGACCCAATAGACCATCACCAGGACGAGCGAGAAGAAGCCGAACATCACCATGAGTTGCGACAGCATGTATCTGTCGAATCTCGCCACCTTTGTCCCCCGGTTCTTGACCGGCCGGACCCTAGCGGAATTCCCGGGAAGGGCAAACTGCTATCTGGCCAATCCCGGGGCGGCCGGCTAGGCTCCGCCGCAGCGCAAAGGAGCTTCGACCCGCCATGACATCGCCTGCCGAAATCGCTTTCCGTCCCGAGGATGCCGTTGAAATCGCCGAGTTTCCCGGCCGGATCGTGATTTTCGTCGGGGCCGACGGCCGGGTGCCGGCGCTGGCCCGCAAGCTCGACCGGCCGATGCGCGGGGCGCTCAAGCGGTTTCTCGCCAGCGAGGCCTTCGCGGCGCTAAAGCCGGCCGAGGCGGCCGACCTCGGCTATCCCGCCGGGCTTGCCGCCGAGGCGGTCCAGGTGGTCCGGCTGGAGCCTCGCGCCGCCGCGGTCGAGGCCCGGCGCGCCGGCGCCGCGATCGCCAAGGCACGCGGCACGGCGGGGGTGCTGGTGCTGGCCGGCAGCCATCCGCGCGCCGCCGAGATCGCCCAGGGCCTGGCACTGCGCGACTACGATTTCACCGCGCATAAGTCGGCCGAGCCGAAGCCGCGCGGCGCCGTGACCTTCCTGGTGGCCAAGCCCGAGGCGGTGGCCGCCGCCGCCGCGCCGATGGCCGCGGTGACCGAGGGCGTGTTCTTCACCCGCGATCTGGTCAACGAGCCCTCGAATGTGCTGACCACCGAGGATTTCGCCGCCCGCCTCGCCGCCATGCAGGAGCTCGGGCTGGAGGTGGAAATTCTGGAGGAGGCCGATCTCAAGGCGCTCGGCATGGGCGCGTTGCTCGGCGTCGGCCAGGGCTCGGCGAGCCCCTCCAAGGTGGTGGTGCTGCAATGGCGCGGCGGGCCGGCGGATCAGCCGCCTTTCGCGCTGGTCGGCAAGGGGGTCTGCTTCGATTCGGGCGGTATCTCGATCAAGCCGGCCGCCGGGATGGAAGAGATGACGATGGACATGGGCGGCGCCGGCGTCGTCGCCGGGGTGATGCGCAGCCTGGCGCTGCGGCGCGCGAAGGCCAATGTCGTGGGTCTCGTCGGCCTGGTCGAGAACATGCCCTCGGGCACCGCGCAGCGGCCGGGCGACGTGGTGCGCTCGATGAAGGGCGACACGATCGAGGTGATCAATACCGATGCCGAGGGCCGGCTCGTGCTGGCCGACGTGCTCTGGTATGCCCAGGAGCGGTTCCAGCCGTCGGGTATCATCGATCTGGCCACCCTGACCGGCGCGATCATCGTCGCGCTCGGCCATGAGAAGACCGGCGTCTTCGCCAATGACGACGCGCTCTGCGCCGCTTTCCTCAAGGCCGCCGAGGCCGAGGGCGAGGGCGCCTGGCGCATGCCGCTGGGCGAGGCCTACGATAAGCTGCTGAAGTCGCGCATCGCCGATATGAAGAACACCGGCGGCCGGCCCGGCGGCGCGGTGACCGCAGCGCAGTTCCTGGCCCGTTTCGTGAAGCCGGAGACGCCCTGGATCCATCTCGACATCGCCGGCACCGCGCTCTTGAAGACCGACAGCGCGCTTGCGCCGAAAGGGGCGACCGGCTGGGGCGTGCTGAGCCTCGATCGGCTGATCCGCGACCGCTTCGAAGCCTAGGACGGCGCCGGATGGGGGCGGCCTATTTCTACCACCTGACCCGTTCGCCGCTCGACCAGGCGCTGGCGCTCTTGATCGAGCGCGCCCGCGCCCAGGGCTGGCGGGTGGCGGTGCGGGGGGGGGATGCGCAGCGGCTGGCCTGGCTCGACGAGAAACTCTGGCTCGGTCCGGAAGACGGCTTCCTGCCGCACGGCCTGGCCGGCGGCCCTCAGGATGCCGACCAGCCGGTGCTGCTGACCACCGCCGCCGAGGCGCCGAACGGCGCCGCCTGCGTGATGGCGATAGACGGCGCGCCGGTGACGGCGGAAGAGGCCGCCCGGCTCGAACGGCTCTGCATCCTGTTCGACGGCAATGATGCCGCCGCACTGCAGACGGCGCGGACGCAATGGAAAAGCCTCACCGCGGCGGGGGCCGCGGCGCAATACTGGTCCGAGGAATCGGGGCGCTGGGAAAAGAAGGCGGAACGCTGAACCGCCCCGGCTCAGGGCGTCAGCACCATGTGCCGGTTGACGATCTCGATCTTGGCGAATTGGCGCAGGTAGGACATGCCCAGGAGCGAGCTCGGCATCGCAGCCTTGTTCACTTGGGCGCGCAGCACCGGGGTCACGATCTCGCCGAGCCGCACGTCGTGCAGCCGCACCGGGGCGGTCGCCACCGAGCCGTTCGCGGTCGTCGCCACGTCGAGATAGGCGAGCGTCGCCGGGTCTATGCCGATCCGGCGGGCGTCACGTGGGGTCAGCACCACGCTGCTCGCCCCGGTGTCGACCATGAAGCGCACCGGCACGCCCTGCACCTTCAGCGTCACGTGGTAGTGGCCGTCGGGGCTCTGCGGGATCGAGACCGCGCCGCCGGCCGAAATCGTCGCCTCCTGCGGCAGCACGCTCCGCGAGACTTCTGACCAAAGGCCGAAGCCGGCGATGGTGCCGACGAAGATCAGCGCCCAGATCGCCAGCTGCTGCACCAACTCGCCGCGCCGGGCGCGTGCCTGCAGGATGAGCGATCCCGCCACCGCCGCGCCGAGCGTCAGCAGATAGAGCCCCTGTGCGATCTGACCGCTGTCCATGCTGGCCTCCTGGCCCCGATGTAGGGCGCGCACCGGCCGATGTCAGCCCGCCAGCACCCCGGCCGCCTTCACACCGTCGATCACGAATTGCACCGACAGCGCGGCGAGCAGCATGCCGAGCAGACGGGTGACCACGTTCATCCCGGTGCGCCCCAGCGCCCGGTCCAGCGGGCCGGCGATCTGAAACAGCAGGAAGGTGCAGGCCACCACGGCGACCATGATCAGGTGCAGTTCCAGCACGCCGAGCCAGCCCGACTTCACCCGGCTGACCAGCAGGATCATCGTCGTCATCGCGCCCGGCCCGGCCAAGAGCGGCATGGCGAGCGGGAAGACCGAGGGATCGTGATCCTCCTCCTCATGCGCGACCTGGCCCTCGCGGCGCTGGGTGCGGCGCTCGAACAACATGTCGAGCGCGGTCAGGAACAGGAGGATCCCGCCCGAGATGCGGAAGGCCGGGATCGAGATGCCGACGAAACCCAACAGCGCCTGGCCGAGCAGGCCGAAGGCGGTCAGAATGCCGATGGCGGTTAGGCAGGCGCGGGCGCCGATGATGCGCCGCCGCCGCATGCTCATGCCGCGGGTCAGCGCGGCGAAGATCGGCACGATGCCGATCGGCTCGATGATGACGAACAGCGTGACGAAGGCGGTGACGATGCCGCCGATTTCCAAGCCGCCGCTCATGCTTCCGCCTCTTCCAGTTTCTCGACCGCCGCCAGCCACAGCGCCTCGGCGCGGTCGAGCCCGTCCATCACCTCGGCGTATTTCTTCTGCCAGGTCTCCATCTCGCCGGTTCGTGCCGGTTCGTAGAGCTCGGGGTCGGCCAGCTTCTTGGCCAGCCGGTCACGCATGTCGTTGAGCTTGGCCAGACGGTCCTCGCATTTGCGCACCTCGGCCCGGAATGCCTGGATCTCGTCGCGGCTGGCGCGGCGCTTCTCCGGCTTCGGCTTCTCCTTCGGCCCCTCGTCGGACCCGAGCAGCAGCCGCCGGTAGGCCTCCAGATCCTCTTCATAGGGCGCCACGCGGCCGTCCTTCACCAGCCAGAGCCGGTCGGCGACGAGGCTCAACAGATGCATGTCGTGGCTGACCAGCACCACCGCGCCGGAATAGGAGGTGAGGGCCTCGACCAGCGCCTCGCGGCTTTCGATGTCGAGGTGGTTCGTCGGCTCGTCGAGGATCAGCAGATGCGGCGCCTCGATCGTGGCCAGCAGCAGCGACAGCCGCGCCTTCTGGCCGCCCGAGAGCCGCGCCACCGCGGTTTCCGCCTGGTCGGCGCCCAGGCCGAAGCCGGCCAGCCGGGCGCGCAGCTTCGGCGGCGCCTCGGCCGGGCGCAACCGCTGGACGTGCTGCAGCGGCGTTTCCTCGGGGTAGAGCTCGTCGACCTGATGCTGGGCGAAATAGCCGATGCGCAGTTTGGAGGAGCGCACGATGCGCCCCTCGCTCGGCTGCAGTTTGCCGGCCAGAAGCTTCGAGAGGGTGGATTTGCCCTCGCCGTTGCGGCCGAGCAGCGCGATCCGGTCGTCCTGGTCGATCCGCAGCGAAAGCCGGCGCAGCACCGGCGGGCCGCCATAGCCGACGGAAGCCTCGTCCAGCGTGATGATCGGCGGCGCCAGTTCCTCGGGCACCGGGAAGGAGAAGACATGCCGCGCCGCCTCGGCCGGCGCGGTGATCGGCGTCATCTTCTCCAGCATCTTGACCCGGCTCTGCGCCTGCTTGGCCTTGCTCGCCTTGGCCTTGAACCGGTCGACGAAGCCTTGAAGATGCGCCCGCCGCACCTCTTGCTTCTTGGCCTCGGCCGCCTGCACCGCCAGGCTCGCGGCGCGCGAGCGGGCGAACTGGTCGTAGGGCCCCTGCCACAGCGTCAGCTTGCGGTTCTCCAGATGCAGGATCGCCTGCACCGAGCGGTTCAAGAGCTCGCGGTCGTGGCTGATGATGATGACGGTATGGGGGTATTTCTGCAGATAGCTTTCCAGCCAGAGCGCGCCCTCGAGGTCGAGGTAGTTGGTCGGCTCGTCCAGCAGCAACAGATCGGGCTGGGCGAAGAGCACGCCGGCCAGCGCCACCCGCATCCGCCAGCCGCCGGAGAAATCAGCGCAGGGGCGCAGCTGTTCCTCGGCGGTGAAGCCCAAGCCGCGCAGGATCGCCGAGGCGCGGCCCTCGGCCGACCAGGCGTCGATATCGGCGAGCCGGTGCTGGATCTCGGCGATGCGATGCGGGTCCGAGGCGGTCTCGGCCTCGGCCAGCAGCGCGGCCCGCTCGGTGTCGGCGGCCAGCACGGTGTCGAGCAGCGAGGCCTGGCTCGCCGGCGCTTCCTGCGCCACGCCGCCGATCTTGGCGCGCGAGGGCAGGCTGATCGCGCCGCCCTCCAGCGCCAGCTCGCCCCGGATCAACCGGAACAGCGTTGTCTTGCCGGCGCCATTGCGGCCGACGAGGCCGACCTTGTGACCGGCGGGGATACGGGCGGAGGCGGCCTCGAACAGGGGGCGGCCTTCGACGGAATAGGTGATCTCGGAGATCGTCAGCATGGCGCCGGCTTGCCCGATCGGCGGGCCAAGGTCAACGGCGGCTCGGCAGGCGGGGTTCCCAAGGCCAGCGGCCCATGCTAGCAGGGCGCGGCAACGAGGGCGGGCAGGGGCTCGTCCATATCTGACAGAGAACGCACATGGCCATTGAACGCACCCTTTCGATCATCAAGCCCGACGCCACCCGGCGCAACCTGACCGGCAAGATCAACGCCAAGTTCGAGGAAGCGGGCCTTCGCATCATCGCCCAGAAGCGCATCAAGCTGACGATGGAGCAGGCCGGCAAGTTCTACGAGGTCCACAAGGAGCGGCCGTTCTATGGCGAGCTCTGCGAGTTCATGGCCTCCGAGCCGGTGGTGGTGCAAGTGCTGGAAGGCGAAAGCGCCATCGCCAAGAACCGCGAAGTGATGGGCGCCACCAATCCGGCGAATGCCGCCGACGGCACCATCCGCAAGGAATTCGCCCTCTCGGTCGGCGAGAACTCGGTGCACGGCTCGGACGCGCCGGAAACCGCGGCGGTGGAGATCGCCTTCTTCTTCTCCGGCCTCGAGCTGGTCGGCTAAGGACGCGGGCGGAGCCGGACGGCTCCGCGACAGGCAAGGATGGGGCAGGGCCGGCGTGCTCTGCCCCATTTTTTTCGCTACGAGCGCGCGATGGCGTCGATGTCGCTGCGGGCCAGGCCGAAGTCGGCCAGATCGCGGTCGGACAGGGCGGACAGCTCGCGCAATGTGGCCAGATAGGCGCGGCGGGCGTCATAGGCCTCTTTCACCCGATCGAATGAGGCGTGCAGCGCCTGGGCCAGGGCAGAGCCCTGGGGGCTGCGGGTCTTGCGGGTCTCGATGAAAGCCATCTTGGCATCCTTTCGTCTGGCGGGCGGCGGCTGGTTCCGGCCCACGCGGCGAATCTAGGCCTTTGCTGCGGATGCACAATGAATGAGGCGGAATTGCCGCGTTGCGGCAATCGCATGCCAGGCGGCGCGACGGTGGCTGAAACGAACTAGCGCGCCGCCCGCCGCGCGATCACCCCGATGGCGTCCAGCGCGGCTTCCAATTCCGAGCGAGGATCACGGGCGGTGGCTTTCAGCGCGTCGAACCGGCGGCGCAGTTCGGCCTTCTCGGCACCCTTGCAGTCGTTCCAGGGTCGGCCCTGCAGCGCCATGACGAGGACGTAATATCCGATGAAATGCGGCCGTTCGCCGGTCGCCAGCAATCGCGCATAGGCGGCATCGGCGCCGAGCGCGCGCAACTCCTCGGCGCTGCGGATGCCGGCCCGGGCGAATGCGGCTTCGCTGGCCGGGCCGAGGTTGCGTAGGGTGGTGATCGCGGTCATGGTCGCCTCGGTCTGGCTGGCCGAGACTAACCGGGCGTGCCCGCCGCGAAAAGATGCCTCAGATCGAGGCCCAGTCGGTGATGATCGTCGCCGGCTTTGACGCGGGGGTTTCTTCCGCCGGACGCGCCGCGACGTCGCGCGGCTTGTTCCGCACCGGGGCCGCCATCATTTGCGCCGGCATCTCGGCTTGTTGCTGAGGCATGCTTTCGCTGCGCTTGGCCATCTGTCTGCTCCTTGGTCGCGACCGTCCGGTCGCTTCGGCCTCAAATCCCCGTTTTCTAAGGCTACGGGGCGAATTTGGCCGATGTGCGGCAGATTCATGCCCGCGTCAAGGACAGGCCAGTGCAAATCCCCGTGCATCCTCCGAGAGCGACAAAAGGTGCGTCAGCCCGGCGTTGTCGTCTATCAATTCGGCAAGGCTGATACGGTCGAGCGTGGTATAGAACGCCTCCAGCGCCGCCCGCAGCGCGCCGCGCAGCCGGCAAGATGTGGTCAGCGGGCAGGTGTTGGCATTGGGGTCGAAACACTCGGCGAAGGGCACGCCCGACTCGAAGGCGCGAAACACAGCGCCGACCGCGATGCGCTCTTTCG
>JAKAJW010000275.1 GCA_021813645.1 Pseudomonadota bacterium
CAGCGGTTCGGCGAAGCCGAGTCCTATGCGCGGCTGCGCCAACTGGCGATGGGCTGGCGGGTGACGATGGAGATTGCGGCCGAACGGGTCGTGGCCGGACACGGCCAAGGGATGGGGGGCAGCAATGGCCGACACCGCGGGCCCTGAGCCCATCGTCGCCTCGGCACGGCCGGAAGGGACGCTGACCCGGTTGATGCGTCGGCCGCTCGCGGTGATCGGCTTCGTGTTGATCGTGGTCACGGTCGGCGCGGCGGTCTTCGCGCCCTGGATCGCCCCGTTCAATCCGGACGATCAGATGTTCGACGGCCTCACCCTGCAGGGCGCCCCGATGCCGCCGGGCGGCAAATTTCTGCTCGGCACCGACCTTCTGGGCCGGGACCTCCTGTCGCGTATTCTCTTCGGGGCGCGCACCTCGCTCATCATCGGCCTGGTCGCAAACGGCGCCGCGCTGACGATCGGCACCGTCATCGGGGTGACGGCCGGCTATTTCCGCGGCTGGCTCGGCGCCGCCCTGATGCGGTTCACCGATCTGATGATGGCCTTCCCCGCGCTCCTGCTGGCGATCTGTCTCGCGGCGATCTTCCAGCCCTCGCTCTGGATCGTCGCCATGGTGATCGCGATCGTGAATTGGGTGCAGACCGCGCGGGTGCTCTATACCGAGACGACATCGCTGGCCGAACGCGAGTTCATCGCGGCGGAGAAGACCCTGGGCGCGGGGCATATCCGCATCCTATTCCGCCACATCCTGCCGCATCTCGTGCCGATGATCATCGTCTGGGGCACGCTGGGGATTTCGACCACCGTGCTGCTCGAGGCGACGCTCTCCTATCTCGGCGTGGGCGTGCAGCCGCCGACGCCCTCGTGGGGCAACATCATCTTCGAGAACCAGACCTATTTCCAGTCGGCGCCATGGCTGGTGTTCTTCCCCGGCGCGGCGATCCTGCTCCTGGCGCTCGCCTTCAACCTAGTCGGCGACGCGCTCCGCGACGTGCTCGACCCGACCCAGCGGGGGCGCGACTGATGCTGGCCTACCTCGCCCGCCGGCTCGTTCAGGCCGCGCTGATCCTGCTGGGGGTGGCCTTCGTCACCTTCGCCTTGCTCTACATCCTTCCGGCCGACCCGGTGCGGCAGATCGCGGGCCGGGCGGCGACGGCGCAGACCGTGGCCAACATCCGTCACCAATTGGGGCTCGACCAGCCGTTCCTGGTGCAGTTCTGGCGCTATCTCACCCATCTCTTGCAGGGCGACATGGGGCGGAGCTACATGCAGAAGACCGAGGTGGCGACGCTGATCGCCGCCCGGATGCCTGCTACGCTGCTGCTGATGCTGGGCGCGATCGGCTGCGAGCTGGCGCTGGGTCTCACCATGGGGGTGATCGCGGCGCTGAAGCGGGGAACCGGCGTCGACCAAGGGCTGATGATCGTCTCCTTCGTCGGTGTCTCGGCGCCGCAATTCGTCGTCGGGCTGCTCCTTCTCTATGTCTTCGCGGTGCAGCTCGGCTGGTTCCCGATCGGCGGCTACGGCTCGTTCCGGCATCTGGTGCTGCCTTCGATCACGCTCGGCATCCTCGGCGCCGGCTGGTATTCCCGCATGATGCGGTCCTCGATGATCGACGTTTTGCGCCAGGACTTCATCCGCACCGCCCGCGCCAAGGGCCTCGCCCGCCGCCGCATCATCCTGCGCCACGCGCTGCCCAACGCGATCCTGCCGATCATCGCCATGATCGGGATCGACATCGGCGTCTTCATGGGCGGCATCGTGGTGGTCGAAAGCGTCTACGGCTGGCCCGGGATCGGCCAGCTGGCGTTCCAGGCGATCCAGCGCGTAGACATCCCGATCATCATGGGCGTCACCCTGGTCTCGGCCTGCGCCATCGTGCTGGGGAACCTGCTGGCCGACCTCATCGCCCCGTTCATCGACCCGAGAATCAAACTGCGCTGACAACGACAAACAACCGACAGGAGAGAGAGAAATGAAGCACTGGCTTGCCTCTACCGCGCTCGCGCTCGCGCTTGCGCTACCGGCGGTTCCGGCCGCCGCGGCGGATTACACCCCCGACCCGAACGCCAAACCGGGCGGCGCGATCACCGTCACCTACAAGGACGACGTTGCCACACTCGATCCGGCGATCGGCTACGACTGGCAGAACTGGTCGATGATCAAGGCGCTGTTCGACCGGCTGATGGACTATGTGCCGGGCACCACGGAGCTGCGGCCGGGCCTCGCCGAAAGCTATGACGTCTCGCCCGACGGGACGGTGTTCACCTTCCACCTGCATCACGGCGTGAAGTTCACGAACGGCCGCGAACTGACCGCCGAGGATGTGAAATACTCGCTCGACCGGGTGACCAACCCCAAGACCCAGAGCCCGGGCGCGGGCTTCTTCTCGTCGATCAAGGGCTATGAGGAGGTGGCGGCCGGCAAGGCTGACAGCCTCGCCGGGGTGACCGTGGTCGATCCCTATACGGTGAAGATCGAGCTATCGCATCCCGACGCCACGATCCTGCACGTGATGGCGCTCAACTTCTCCTCGGTCGTGCCAAAGGAAGCGGTGGACAAATGGGGCACCGACTTCGGCCACCACCCGGTCGGCTCCGGGGCGTTCATGATGACCGACTGGACCATCGGCCAGCACGTGATCCTCGAGAAGAACCCCGACTACTGGCGCAAGGGCGTGCCCTATCTCGACAAGATCACCTTCGAGATCGGGCAGGAACCGATCGTGGCGCTTCTGCGGCTGCAGAAGGGTGAGATCGACATCCCCGGCGACGGCATCCCGCCGGCGAAGTTCACCGAAGTGATGAAGAACCCCGACGAGGCGAAGGACGTGGTGAAGGGCCAGCAGTTGGCCACGACCTATGTCACCATGAACGTCGAGATGAAGCCCTTCGACAACGTCAAGGTTCGCCAGGCGGTGAACATGGCGATCAACAAGGATCGGATCATCCAGATCATCAACGGCCGCGCAGTGCCGGCGAACCAGCCGCTGCCGCCGGAAATGCCGGGCTATGCCAAGGACTACAAGGGCTACGCCTACGATCCGGCCAAGGCCAAGGACCTCCTGAAGGAGGCCGGACTCGCCGACGGCTTCTCGACCGAACTCTACGTGATGAACACCGACCCGAACCCGCGGATCGCTCAGGCGATCCAGCAGGATCTGGCGCAGGTCGGCATCAAGGTGGCGATCAAGTCGCTGGAACAGGCCAACGTCATCGCCGCCGGCGGGACGCCGAAGACTGCGCCGATGATCTGGTCTGGCGGCATGGCCTGGATCGCCGACTTCCCCGATCCGTCGGACTTCTACGGCCCGATCCTCGGCTGCGCCGGCGCCGTGCAGGGCGGCTGGAACTGGTCTTGGTACTGCAACAAGGAACTCGACGCCGAAGCGAAGGCCGCCGATGCGATGACCGCTCCCGATCAGCAGCAGGCGCGCAACGCGAAATGGGCGGAGATCTTCACCAAGATCATGGCCGACGCGCCTTGGGTGCCGATCTTCAACGAAGAGCGTTTCACCATGAAGTCGCCGCGGATGGGCGGTGCCGATGCGCTCTACGTCGACCCGGTCTCGATTCCGATCAACTACGACTACGTCTACGTGAAAGAGTGAACCATGTGCCAGGCCTGCAACTACACGATCCATTCGGCGCAGCACCACTTCGGCTGGGACAATTCCTTCGCCCCGGCCGAGCGGGTGGAGCCTGGCGCAACGATCCTGTTCAACTGTCATGACTCTTCGGCGGGCCAACTTGGCCCGTCGTCCACCGTGGCCGATGTGACGTCGCTCGACTTCGGCCGGGTCAACCCGGTTTCGGGGCCGATCTACGTCGAGGGCGCGCAGCCCGGCGACGTGCTGAAGGTGACCATTGGCGACTTCACGCCCCAGACGCAGACGGGTCGCGGCTGGGGCTGGACGGCGAACATCCCGGGCTTCGGGCTGCTCGCCGACCAGTTCACCGAGGCGGCGCTGCAACTCTGGAGCTTCGATCCGGAATCGATGGCGCCCGCGCTTTGGGGCAAAGAAGGCCGGGTGCCGCTGAAACCCTTCGCCGGCACCATCGGCGTGGCCCCGGCCGAGCGCGGGCTGCATTCCATCGTCCCGCCGCGGCGGGTCGGCGGCAACATGGACATCCGCGACCTGAACAAGGGCACGGTGCTCTATCTGCCGGTCGAGGTCGAGGGCGCATTGTTCTCGGTGGGCGACACCCACGCCGCCCAGGGCGACGGCGAGGTTTGCGGCACGGCGATCGAAAGCCCGATGGATGTCGTGCTGACGCTCGACCTGGTGAAGGACAGCCCGCTGCGGATGCCCCGCTTCACCACCCCCGGACCGGTCACCCGCCACCTCGACGCGAAAGGCTACGAGGCGACGACCGGGATCGGACCCGACCTGATGTCCGCCGCGCGGGATGCCGTGTCGGGCATGATCGACGTGCTCTGCGCCAGCCGCGGCATGACGGCGGTCGAGGCCTATATGCTGGTCTCGACCTGCGGCGACCTGCGCATCTCGGAGATCGTCGACATGCCCAACTGGGTCGTCTCCTTCTACTTCCCGCGCGCCGTTTTCGAGTGAGGACGGTCGAATGAGGCAGGAGCCGGTCCGCGCCGGGGCCAACGTGATCCCGGATTACCTTCTGACGGTCGAGGCGCTGAACGTCTCGGCGCGGACCGAAGCGGGGTTGAAGCCGCTGGTGACCGATCTCTCCTTCTCGCTTCGGCCGGGCGAGACGCTGGCGATCGCCGGCGAGAGCGGCTCGGGCAAGTCGATCACTTCGCTCGCCATCATGGGGCTTCTGCCCCAGCCGGCGGTGCGGGTGACGGGCGGTCGCATCCTGTTCGGCGGCACCGACCTCGCGCAACTGCCCGAACGGCGGCTGCGCGAGATCCGCGGCAACCGGATCGCGATGATCTTCCAAGAGCCGATGACCTCGCTCAACCCGGTTATGACCGTGGGGGCGCAGCTGATGGAGGCGCTCCAGGCCCATGCGCCGCTTGGTCGGGCCGAAGCTCGGGCCGAAGCACTGGCTGCGCTGAAGGCCGTGCGCATCTCGGAGCCGGAGCGGCGGCTTTCGCAATACCCGCACGAGCTTTCGGGCGGCATGCGGCAGCGGGTGATGATCGCCATGGCGATCGCCTTGAAGCCCGACCTCCTGATCGCCGACGAGCCGACGACGGCGCTCGACGTTACGGTGCAGCGCGAGGTGCTCGACCTGCTCCGCGCGCTGCAGCGCGAAATGGGAACGGCCATCATCCTCATCACCCATGACATGGGGGTCGTCGCCGAAATGGCCGACCGGGTGGTGGTGATGCAGGGCGGCCGGAAGGTCGAAGAGAACGCGGTGCGGCCGCTCTTCGCCGCGCCGGCGGCGCCCTATACTCGCGCGCTTCTCGACGCCGTGCCGCGGATGGGCAGGGGCGAAGGGCCGGCCGCGCGCTCCGGGGCCGCCGTGACGCGGCTGACCGAGGTGACGGTCACCTACGACCTGCGCGGTGGCCTGTTGCAGCGCGTCCGCCACCGCGTCCATGCGGCCGAGGGCGTCAGTTTCGACATCCGGTCGGGCGAGACCTTCTCGCTGGTGGGCGAGTCGGGCTGCGGAAAATCCACCATCGCCAAGGCCCTGGTGGGGCTCGCGCCCTTCAGCGGCGGCATCGAGGTGGCGGGGCGGATGTTGACGCCTGCGACGGTCGATCAGGTGCGGCGCGACGTGCAGATGGTGTTCCAGGACCCGATGGCCTCCCTCGACCCGCGGATGCGCGTCGGCGACCTGGTGGCGGAGCCGCTGGTAATCCACGGCATCGGCACGCCAGAGACGCGCCGCGAGACGGTGCGCGCGCTGTTCCACAAAGTCGGCCTGTCGAGCGACCAGCTCGACCGCTATCCGCATGAGTTTTCCGGCGGGCAGCGGCAACGCATCTGCATCGCCCGCGCCCTGGCGCTACGGCCGAAGCTGATCGTGGCCGACGAAAGCGTCTCGGCCCTCGACGTCTCGGTGCAGGCGCGCGTGCTCGCGCTCCTCAAGGCGCTGAAGGAAGAATTCGGTGTCGCCTATCTCTTCATCAGCCATGACATGGCGGTGGTCGAGAACATCTCCGACCGGGTCGCGGTCATGTATCTCGGCCAGATCGTCGAGATGGGCACCCGCGGCCAGATCTTCGGCGACCCGCGGCACCCCTACACCCGGCGGCTGATCGAGGCCGTGCCGGTTCCGGACCCGACCCATGTCCGCTCCCCCGCGCCGCTCGAAGCGCGCGAGATCCCCAGCCCGTTGCGGGCGGTGGGCGACCCGCCGCCGCGCGCCCGGCTGGTCGACATCGGGGCGGGCCATCTCGTCGCCATGCCGCCTGCGGCGCCGGGCTGAGACCGGCGCCCGGCGGGGCGGGATCAACTCTGCGCGAGCTTTTGCCACGGGCGCGTCTGTCAGGATGCCGACAGGTCCTGGGGGCTAGGAAAGGGGCATGACCTCTTCGCATGCGAGGGATGTCGCATGTCCAAACGCGGAAGGGCCCGGTGGCGGACTTTTCCGCACTCGCTTTCAAAGGTGCAGAGATGAACTTCAGGATCACAGCTGCCACGCTCGCCGTTTCGGCCGTCGCCCTCCTCGCCGGAACCCAGGCCTCGTTTGCCGGTCTGCTCTGGGGCAATGGCACGGCCAAGACCGCTTCGCTCGCCTCGCAATCCTTGCGCGACGGCAGTTTCACCGGCCCCGCCGTCCGGCAGTATTACGGCTACGTGCAGGCCCGGGTGAACATCCAGAACGGTCGGATCGCCTCGATCAAGATCCTGCGCTACCCGAGCGACTATTACACGAGCGTCTACATCAACACCCATGCCCTGCCGATGCTCGAGGCCGAGGTCATCCAGGCCCAAAGCGTGCAGGTCTCCGGGATATCCGGCGCCACACTGACCAGCGCGGCCTTCCTGATGTCGATGGAAGGCGCCCTGCAAAAGGCCTCTGCCTGATCGCCGATGGCACGCGAAACGCGCCTAATGATGGGGATGCCGATCATCGTCGACATCCCCGGAGACGAGCATGCCGGCCTGATCGAACAGGTCTTTGCCGGTTTCGCCGAGGTCGATGCCCGGTTCAGTCCCTATCGCGGCGATAGCGAGCTCAGTGCGCTGAACGCCGGCCGGGTCCGGCCCGAAGAGCTAAGCGCGGAAATGGCCGAGGTGCTCGATATCGCGCAGAAGATGCGACAGGTCAGCGGCGGCTATTTCGACGTCCGCCGCCCGGACGGCGATCTGGATCCCTCGGGCGTCGTGAAGGGCTGGGCGATCCTGCGCGCCGCGCAACACATCGCGGCGGCCGGGGTCGGCGATTTCTACGTCGACGCCGGCGGCGACATCCAGACTGGCGGCCACGACGCGACCGGCAAGGACTGGGTGATCGGCATCCGCAACCCCTTCGCCGCCAGCGAGATCGTCAAGGCTTTGCGCCCCAAGGGACATGGGGTCGCCACCTCGGGCAACTACGTGCGGGGCAACCATATCTACGACCCGCACAACCCCGGGGAAGCGATCTCGGCGATCGTCAGCCTCACCGTCATCGGCCCCGACGTGCTCGAGGCCGATCTCTACGCAACCGCCGCCTTCGCGATGGGACGGCGCGGCATCCACTTCATCGAAGCGGTTCCCGATCTGGAAGGCTATGTGATCCATCCGGACGGCACCGCGCTGCAAACCAGCGGCTTCAGGAGCTTTGTGGTCCAATGAGAACGATCATTCCCCGCCTGCTCAATGGCGTCACGATGTATCGGCTGATGATCTACTATCTCGCCGCGCTGGTCGTCGCGGCCTTCGCGCTCGCGCTGGCCGGAAAACTGTTCGTGACCCCACTCGCTCTGGCCTTCTCGCTGCTCGTCATCACCGCCAGTTGCTGGCTGACAAACCGGGGCTTCGGCTATCTCCTGCGCCTGCCGCTGAACCGGGAATCGGTCTATATCACGGCGCTCATCCTTGCCCTGGTGATGCCCGCCGCCGCGCCGACCGACCCGCAGGCGGTCGCGGCGCTGGTGCTCGCTTCTGTGGCCGCGATCGCCTCGAAGTTCCTGCTGACCATCGGCCACAAGCATATCTTCAACCCCGTCGCGCTCGGCGCGGTGGCCTCGGGGGTTCTGGTCGGCGTGCCGGCGGTCTGGTGGGTCAGCGGAAACCCGGTGATGCTGGTCCTGGTCATGCTGGGCGGCCTGCTGGTGACGAAGAAGGTCCAACGGTTCGACATGCTGGCCGTCTATCTGCTGGCCAACCTCGCCGCCATCGGCCTGGTCACGCCGCCGGCCATGTTGGGCACGGCGCTGCGCCAGGGCCTGCTCTACTCGCCGTTGTTCTTCGCCGGCTTCGCCATGCTGACGGAACCGATGACCGCCGCGCATGGCAAATACGCCCGCCTGGTCTATGGCGCCATCGTCGGCGCCCTGACCGCGCCGGGCGTTCATATCGGCAGCTTCTTCTTCTCGCCGCAGATCGCTTTCCTCGTCGGCAACCTCTTTGCCTGGGTCGCGAGCCCCAAGGGCCGCTTCCGGATGACGCTCCTGCGGGTCGAGAAGATTGCCGCCGATTGCTACGAGTTCATCTTTCATCCCGATCGCCGGCTCGACTTCCTACCCGGCCAATACCTCGACTGGACCCTGGCGGTTCCGGCGCCCGATAGCCGCGGCAACCGGCGTGCCTTCACCATCGCCTCGGCCCCCGGTGAGGATCACGTGCGGCTGGGCGTCAAATTCTATCCCGACTCGAGCGCGTTCAAGCGCCAGCTTTCGGCGCTGCGGCCGGGGGACGCGATCTATGGCTCGCAGATCGCCGGCACCTTCACCCTGCCGCGCGACGCCGATCAGAAACTCCTGTTCATCGCCGGCGGGATTGGCATCACGCCGTTCCGTAGCATGATCCAGCATCTGCTCAATCGCGGCGAGCGGCGCGACGTGATCCTGCTCTATGGCAATCGCCGGATCGACGACATCGCCTATGCCGAATTGCTCGAACGGGCGCGCCGCGAGATCGGATTGCGCGTCGCCCATGTGATATCCGACGATCCGGCCGAACGGCACAACCACCATTCGGGCTTCATCGATGCCGGGATCATGCTGCGCGAAGCCCCCGACATCGCCGAGCGCCTCGTCTTTATCTCCGGACCGCAGCCGATGGTGTCGAAGTTCCGCCGCATGCTGCAGCGCTGCGGGGTGCCCCGCCGCAATGTGCGGACGGATTTCTTCCCGGGTTTCTGACCCCGGGCCCTTTCCGCCTCGTTCCGGCGCCCCGCGCCTTCGAGGGCGCACCTGCCGTTCAGAGCGGGCGCCGGAAAGCGCCGCCCCCCGAATTTGCCGCGCGAGTGGGGGCGCGCCTTTCCGGCCACCGGGCAGGCTGTGCCAGGGGCGCTATTGCTGGATGGACTCCAGATACGTCGCCAGCGACATGACCTTCCCGCGCGCCTCGATCACCGAACCGACGGGATTTTCCGCGCCGCCGGCCATGTCGGAGAAGGTCTGTCCCCAGACCGGCATCTGGCCCCCATGCGCACGCACGCCCGTGCGGCCATCGATGATGTGGATCACCTTGAGCATCGGGAAGGCCCCGTTGTTGCGTTGCGACAGCAGGGTCAGGTTCGGCGGCTTGACGGTCAGCACCATCGCCATTTCGCCGTCGCCCTTGCCCTCCATGCCGTGGCAGGCGGAGCAGTAGTCGCCATAAAGCGTCTTGCCGATGTCGCTTGCCTGGGCATTCGCAGCGCCGCCGACGCACAGGCTTGCCATCACGACGGCGGACAGGAGCAGAGTATGTCGCATCGCAGTTCCCCCCATTGTGTCCAATTGGGAAATGGTAGCGGATGCGTGTCCCGCCTCATTGATTTCCGTCAACGGCAGGTGGAGCGGTGGCAGAGCCGGCCGCCCGCAGGCCGTCGCCCCCGGGGGCCCGGAACGCGCAAACCATCGGGGCGCGATCGCACGCCGCAGGCCCAACGCCCGAGCGGGCGGTGATCGAGACTTCGGAAGGGATGCGAGATTTGGTTGCGGGGGCAGGATTTGAACCTGCGGCCTTCAGGTTATGAGCCTGACGAGCTACCGGGCTGCTCCACCCCGCGCCAGTGTGATGTCATCATTTAGAGAGTTTTTTTTCGTTTCTTTCTAGGTTTGGCGGCGACCTACTCTCCCACGTCTTAAGACGCAGTACCATCGGCGCGGCGGCACTTAACGGCCGAGTTCGGGATGGGATCGGG